>JAHFFU010000020.1 GCA_023247835.1 Candidatus Bathyarchaeota archaeon | reverse complement strand
TCGGTCCGCCGGTTTCTGTCAAATTCACCTCTCTCAGGCCAAACTCATCGGTCGATGTGGCTTTCGACGGGCCCAGCAGATAGTGCCCTCTAAAATCGGCCTTTAGCAAACCACGCATTGTGCCCTGCGAGTTTGGTGCAAGGAGCGCGATGTAACGTGGTCCACCTTGGACAAGGTCCAGTCCATCCGGATATTCCTCAGATACGTGAATGAGGGTGGGCTCAGTCGATTCATTCTTCATCGTCGTTCCCGCCGCAACAAATTGTTCTTCCAACACGCGGTTGTTAGATAGCTCCCGTTGCAACAACACTTTCCTATGTGGGCCTGAGCCGAAAGCTAATGTCAGGATCAAATAGGAGAACACGATTGCCGAGGACAGTATCAGTCGCCCCTCCTGAAGGGCTAACCCCAGCCACACCATTATGGTTGCGAGTTCAATCCACAACACCGCCCGACGGGTCCACAGGTCATGGGGTTCTAGGAGCCTTCGTCTCATCTAATATTCCCCTAACGATTTCCTCAGCCTTCGTCCCAGCTAACCAAGTCCCGCTCTTCAAGAGAAGCCTGTGCGACAACGCGGACACCGCGACGGTTTTCACATCCTCTGGGATTACAAAATCTCTACCTGTTATGGCCGCCATTGCTCTTGAGAGATGTAGAATAGCCAAAGACCCCCTAGGGCTCGATCCCAAGCCTACGAGGGAATGACCTCTGGTCCTTTGAACTATCTCGACGACATAGTCTTTGATTGCGTCATCCACATGTACTTCCTCCGTTACTTTCTGCGCCTCCAGGAACAGTTCTGGCGTCATTATGGATTCAATCTTGTAATCGTCAGTATGAGAGGTAATGCGGCGCGAGAGAATCTCGATTTCTTCTTGTTTGTTTGGGTATCCCACGCTTAGGCGCATCATGAAGCGATCGATTTGGGCTTCAGGCAGAGGATAGGTTCCTTCGTATTCGATTGGGTTCTGCGTCGCGATAACTATGAAGGGCCGTTCTAGACGATATGTGTCTCCTTCTATGGTAACTTGTCGTTCTTGCATGCTTTCGAGGAGGGCTGATTGGGTTTTCGGTGGCGCTCGGTTTATTTCGTCCGCGAGTAGTATGTTTGTGAAGATTGGGCCTTGTCTAAGCCTGAACTGTCCGTCCTTCCTATCGAGGATGTAAGTCCCTGTTATGTCTGCTGGCAAGAGGTCGGGTGTGAATTGGATTCTGCGGAACATGCAGCCTAAGGACTGCGCGAACAGCTTTGATATCAGTGTCTTGGCAAGACCGGGAAAGTCCTCGAATAGTATATGACCATTCGCTAGAAATCCGGTGAGAACTAGTTCTAAAGTTTGACGTTTTCCTACGATGACTGTAGAGACTTCTGATAGCAGTCTGTCGCAAACCTCCCTTAGCTCGTCAACTTTCATGCTAGCTCGCTCGCCGCCTTCCCCAGGACTGTTGCCATCCTCTCGAATTCAATACCTATTTCGCGGCGCCGCAACGTGTCACTCATCGTTTCTTCTGATAATTGTTCTTCGACGAACTGAACCACTTCGGGATCACTCAATATCTCACGGATGAGCTCATGCGAGGTTGTTCTTAACACAGGCGAGCCCTTAGCCGCCAGTGCCGCGCTGACGATTGTCTCAGCGACCTCTTTTCGCATCGCTCGGAAGCTCGCGGGGCGTTGTAGCGACCGTCTGATTCTTCTTGCAAGGATCTCGATTTCATCTCTTGTATGGCCTGTCAACTTTCGTCGTGCACTCGTGGTTTGAGCTGGTTTTCGCTTTCGAGGGATTGCTGCTATGATGTCATGTAGGATGATTGCGGTGGTAGAGAGCAACATTAGCCACCACAGGAGAGATGTGAATTGCGCAAGAGCGTTCATTGTCAGTTCGAACTCACATTACTGCGTATTGTCTCCCAGTAGCCGTGGGCCTCTTCGGCCTCTGTTTGGGTTATCGTGTGAAGGCTGAACTTTGCTTCCTCGAATAACGTGGTCAGTTTCCACATGCTATCGGCAATTCGTGGTCTCACCGACTTGGTTCTCGAGCATATGTCGAAGGGCGTATCGGATTCCGGAATGCGCAAGCCCATCGCCTGCAACGTTCCACAAGCGAACCTGTAACATTGGATAACGGCTTCTCGAGGTGAATCCGCCACCCGGTCCACAATCAAGAATGGAAGATGCACCGGGGAAGCTGTGGCTCTCCTTTCACGCCTCATCCTCAGCAAGACAAATGCCAATGCCGCAAACGACGCCAAGAGAACTAGCACGTTGGCACCGGTTGAGTAGTAAGGTGAGCGACTCAAAACGTCCTGGATCTGCATCAAGCTATCTTGAAATGAATAGGGTTGCCGAACTAAAGCTCCAGATGTTTCCTGCTGAGAAATGGTCAAGGGTCTTAGCGTTAAGGACATTGTGTCTATCAAAGGTCTTGGAGCATTTGCTGTCCCGATCCCTAACAATGAAGCCAAACCCACAATGATTATTCCAAGAAGAATTGCCTGCCTCCTGTGCTTCCTCGCCCAATCAATGAAATGATAGGTACTCACCAACGCGAACAGAACGAATGGCAAGTACAGACCGATTTCTGCCTCCCACGAAGTTGCCTGGAACGCGCCCAGCCTACCCTCAAGGATTCTGGTTTCAGCCGCCGCTGAAAAAGCGAGCAGCATAAGGGTGAGGCTTGCGAGAACTTCCTTCTCGCCCAGCCGCATCAGGACCTGCTTCCTAACCGTATCACGCCTCGCGCGATGTCTCCAAGATTGGTATTGGTGCGGACAGCTTCAGGTCATAGTGGCAAGAGACGAGGTGCCCTGGTTGGCGGGCTGCGAGAGGTGGTTCCTTCTCAGCGCAGAACTCAGTCGCGTATGGGCATCGTGTTCTGAATCTGCAACCTGATGGAATATTGACCGGGCTTGGGACATCTCCACTGAGCACGACGCGTTCCCTAACTAGTTCGGGATTGGGAATCGGAAGAGCGGATATGAGAGCGTGCGTGTACGGGTGCTCTGGTCTTCGGTAGATTATGTTCTTCTCGGCGGCTTCCATTATTGCTCCTAGGTACATGACGCCGACGCGGTTGCTCATGTGCTCGATTACGCTGAGGTTATGGGATATGAACAGGTAGGTGAGGTTTAATTCTTTTTGAAGATCGGAAAGCAGGTTGAGGATCTGGGCTTGGACCGAGACATCAAGGAATGATGTGGGTTCGTCGAGGATTATTACGTCTGGATCCGTTGTTAGCGCTCGGGCAACAGCGATCCTTTGTCGCTGTCCCCCGCTGAACTCGTGCGGGAACCTGTACAAGTGATCCTCGTTTAGTCCAACCCTCTTTATGAGATCCTTCGCCCTCTCTACAGCCTCCTCCTCATTCCCGATGATCTTGTGGTACTTCATAGGCTCAGTAAGTGCACTTTTGATGGTCTGGCGCGGATCAAGTGATGCATACGGGTCTTGGAAGACTGCTCCGAACTTCCTCCGTACCCGTCGGAAAGCTTGACCCTTCAATTTAGTTATGTCTTGGCCGCGGTAGATTATCTGACCCGCTGTCGGCTCAATCAATCGCAGGATGCATCGGCCGACAGTCGTTTTACCTGATCCAGATTCTCCAACAAGACCGAACGTTTCTCCTTCTTTAATCTCTAAGTCGACCCCATCGACCGCTTTGACCCAGCCTCTGACTCTGCCAAGAATGCCCCCAGTTATAGGGAACCATTTCTTGAGTCCTTTGATCTCTACGACAGTTTGGGTCATGCTTTTGCCTCTCCGTAAAGGTGGCACGCAACCGTGTGTCCTTTTCCTACATGAAGGAGTTCGGGTTTCTCAAGCTTACATCTCTCGAATGCGAAGGGGCATCGAGGATGGAATCGACAACCTGTTGGTGGATAGATTAGGTCTGGAACTGAACCTGGAATTGTTTCAAGTCTCTCCATTCGCCGGTCAATCATAGGTATTGCCCGCATGAGCCCCTGCGTGTAAGGATGCAATGGGTTGGCGAATAATTCCTTCACGCCTGCCAGTTCCACAATGTTGCCTGCATACATGACCGCAACGCGGTTGCATAGCTCGGCGACAACGCCTAGGTCGTGCGTTATTAACAAGGTCGAGCCGAGCAGTTCTTTCTTCAATTCGCGTAGCAGTTCCAGAATTTGGGCTTGTATCGTCACATCGAGGGCAGTTGTAATCTCGTCCGCGATGAATAAGTCAGGGTCTCTTGCGAGAGCCATCGCGATCATGCATCGTTGCCGCATGCCGCCGGACAGCTCGTGCGGGTACTGTTTGAGTATTCTCTCCGTATCAGGAAGACGCACCTGATTCATAACGTCCATAGACAGAGCCTTGGCGACCTTCCTTTGTGCGGATTTGGATATCTTCCCTGCACTCTCAGTCGACTCCTTTCCAGCGTCTATTTTCTCCTCGGTTTCTCCCACGCTCTCTTCAGAGAGTTTTTTCTCAGCCGCCAAGCGCGCCAGGCGCTCGGGATTCAAGAGAAAAACCTCCTCGATTTGTTCGCCTATTGTGAGCACTGGATTGAGGAACGTTGTCGGGTCCTGGAAAACCATCGCAATGCGGTTAGCTCTGATTTTCCGCATTTCTTCGTGCGACGTTTTGAGAAGATTATCGCTACCAAGCATGATTTCCCCGTCAACTACGGATGCGTTTTCAGGTAGCAATCCAACAATCGTCAATGCGGTTACTGATTTTCCGCACCCAGATTCCCCCACTAGGCCTAGAGCTTCGCCTTTCTGCACGGCAAACGTTACTCCATCGAGGGCTTTGACTTCGCCCGCATATGTGTGGAAGTTCAACCGTAGGTTCTTCACCTGAAGCAGCGCATCTGACTTGTCGGTCGTTTCTGGTGCGGTCGCCAATTCTTCTACCTTCTCAGTCTCGGGTCGAGAACGTCTCTTATCCCATCACCCACCAAGTTGAAAGCTAATGAAATTATGAGGATAGTTAATCCAGGAAAGGCGACTAGCCATGGTGCCTGGAATATGTATGTTTGACCGGCGGTTATCAGTCGGCCGAGTTCAGGTGTAAGTGCAGACGCGCCGAACCCCAAGAAGCTGAGTCCGGCGAAAGTAAGTATCACGCCACCGAGGTCCAGTGTTGCTTGGACTAATACCGGGTAAATCGTGTTCGGGATGATGTGTCTGATGATTAGCCTCAACCTTCCAATGCCTAATGCGCGAAGTGCGTCTACGTATAGGCGCTCTTTCTCAGCCAGAACCTGCCCCCGCAATATCCTGGTATAACCAGGCCACCCGACGATGATGAGCGCCAATATCAGATTGTTTAGCCCTCTTCCGAGAGCAGCGGCAACTGCCAGTGCGAGAACAAGGCCGGGGATAGAAAAGAAAATATCAGTCACTCGCATAGTGCCCTCGTCAATTTTTCCACCCAGAAATGCTGAAAAGGCCCCGACCAGGACACCGATCACCAGATCCACACACACTATCGTCAAACTCGCAGAAACGTCAAGTCGTGTAGAGAGAACTATCACTTGGAATAGGTCGCGTCCATAATCATCCGTTCCCAGCCAATGCTGTGAGCTAGGCGGCAGTAGACGAATCACCAAGTTGATGTTCGACTCGACATTAGGGGGGAGTACGAATGGCCCAAATATCGCGGTGATGATTATAGCCGCAGTGATCAGTGTCCCGACCAACACGACTTTGTTCTGAGCCAGCAAGTGGCCTGCAAACTTTAACTCCGCGATTGCTGGGGACCAGCTGGAAGGTTTCCTTGACGCCACCGCCTCTCGCCTCAGTATTTTATGCGGGGATCCAAGTAAGCGTAGAGAAGATCTACGATTAGGTTCGCAAATACAAGAATCAACGCTGCGATCAGCGTAAAGCCCATTATGAGAGGGGCGTCGTTGCGACCGATTGCATTCACCGCAAGCCTTCCCATGCCCGGCCACGCAAATACAGTTTCGGTTAAGGGGGCCCCGCCGAGCAAGCCAGCAACTGCCAATCCTGCAACAGTAACCGTGGGTATCATAGCATTCTTCAATGCGTGGCGATAGATGACCACTCGCTCAGCGAGACCTTTCGAACGGGCCAAGATTATATAATCTTGCCTCAGAACCTCCAGCATACTCGAACGCATGATCCTCATGATATACCCCAACGAGATGAATCCTAAGGCGAAAGCAGGCAGAACCAGATGCGCCATTACGTCTACAGTCATTTTGAAATTGCCTGTAATGATGGTATCCACCAGGACCAAACCTGTAACTTGTGTCACTGGATGCTCAAGAACCAATATCGAGTCGAAGCGTCCGTTGGAAGGCAGGTTGGGCAGCCCCCATAGCTGGAAATAGTAGAAGAACACAAGTTGAAGCAGCAGCCCCAACCAGAATACTGGAGTCGAGACGCCCGTCAGCGCAACAATTCTCGAGGCGTGGTCGGGTGGCTTGTTGTTCTTCAGTGCAGAAATAATTCCGAGAGGGATACCTACAGCTAAGGTCCAGATAATCGCAGTTATCGCTAGCTCCATGGTGGCCGGAAATCTCCCGGCCATCCCTTCCAGCACGGGCTGCGACAGCGACCTTGAGTAACCCCAATCCCCTCTCATCAGGTTCCAAACATATACGACGTAACGGATCGGCCAGGGGTCATTCAAATGGTAATATGCTATGATGGCAGGTATGGCAGCTTCTCGGGTTCTTTCAGTCAGGTATAGGGCTAAAGGATCTAACAGAACTTGCGACAAGAAGAATGTAATGACGGTTACTCCAATCAGCACGAACACAAGTAGGAACATTCGTCGGACTACGTATTCCCATAGCTTCGTAGTCACTCACCCTCGGTTAGGTTCGGAAGGGTATGATGTTCCTTAAGAACCAAACTTACCCCGCCTTATGTAAGGCTGTCAACGTAGCAAAAAAAATAGTGGGAGGGCCACTATTGGGCCCTTATAAGGACTTCACGATGATGGCACTCACTTTAGCAGGCAGTAGTTGCAGGAGGTTGAGGAAGGACGGTTGCACGGCACCTGCCATACTTCCACCCTTCTCTATTTCGTAGAAGTAATACGTGTATAATGCCTGGTTGTATGTGGAAATTCCAGCAGCGACAGAAGCGCCAGCCCTCTCATGAAGCCATGACCTAGAGACCTGGGAGAAGGTTCCATAGGTTAACCAAAGGAACGCCCAGTCGTCGTTAGTCATGCGTTGAATCTGGCTGATGACCTGCGCTCTCTGTGTTGGGTCAGCGATCGTTGCTTGCTCGTCGATGAGTTTCGTAACCTCCGGATTGTTATATCCCATTCTGATGGCGAATGTTCCTGCTGTTGCGTGAGCGAAGGGTACCAAGAAGTCGTCTGGGTCAACGTAGTCGACTATCCAACCAAGGAAGAACACGTTCGTCTGTCTGGCCCGCACGGTAGCTAGGAATTGAGGCCAAGCGAGGCCCGTGACCCTAGCGTAGAGGCCAGTGTCAGACGCGAAACCGTTGATGGTATTGGCGATGATGGTTGCGGCTGTTTCGCGAGCCGTGTTCCCTAGGTTGTAGGTGATTTCAACTGTCTTGGTGTTCTTCGGGTCGTACGCATTGTCCGGTGTCAGTGGGTTTGCTCCAGCGTCCACTAGGAGTTGCTTCGCCTGGTCTGGATCGTAGGGTGTCGGGGTGATGCTCGGGTCATACCCGAACATTCCTGGCGGGATGATTTGGTTTGCTGGGATAGCGAAGTTTTGTAGGACATCGTGGATGTAGGCGGTTCTGTTGAAGGAAAGTGTGAATGCCTTCCTTATTCTCACGTCTGAGAATGGTTGGAATGCCTGAACCTTCCTATCTGCTCCTTTGATCTTCTGGTTGAATCCCATGAAGAACGTGGAGAAAGATGGCCACAAGCATAACCCTTGGACTTTGTCTGTTGGTGGGCACTGTGGGTACACTTGGTAGTCTGGGCTCAACGACTTTAGGTCGCCTGAAGCCAACCAAGTGTCCTTATCAATGAACTGGTAGATCAAGCCCCCAGTTGCTGGAATGGTGCCGATGTCTGCCTCTCCGGCCTTCAAGTCGAGTACGCGGGTGTTGGCGTCGTCGATTCCCTTGACGATCACGGTCGGTACGGGGGCTAAGCCTCTGTTGCTAGGGCCACCCCAGTAGTGCTCGTTTCGCACGAAGACTAGTGTCTGCGCCGCCTTATCCCATGACTGGAGCATGTATGGGCCTGTGCCCACCATGTTCTCGGCTGGCCATGGGTTCAACTCATTGTGATAATCCCCTGCCGTTACACCATTAATGAATGGTGTCCCATCAGTCGGTTGAGTCCAATGAGCCTGAATGGCAGTTGGGCTGACGATAGCAGTGACTGAGAAGGCCATGATGAAATTCCAACCAGCGTATGGGCGCTCTAGATGAATTGCAACGGTCATGGGATCCATGACTTCGATTGGGTTCGCGTTTAAGAAGTCTTGTAGTTCAGCTTGCGTGTATGTGTCACCGTAACCGTCTGGCGCGCTAGGTCCAGCGTTGTTGTACTGCTTGCTGTAGTCCGCACCGCCTCTGATGACTTGCAACATGGACCAAGCTGGCCCGTCCGGGTCGTCGATAATCAAGGCACGCCAAAGGCTGAAGGAGACCGCATTAGCGTCGAAGGCTGTGCCGTCGGTAAATGTTATTCCGCTTCTCAAATGGTATGTGTATGTCAATCCGTCAGGGCTAAGGTCAAAGCTTGAAGCTAACCACGGGACCACCTCGTCCGCCTTGGCGCCATTGAAGAACATCAACTGCTCGTACACGTTCTGGATTAATCCGCCGCCTCCTGTTTCGTAGTCAGTGGCAGGGTCCAATGTGTCCGGTTGTCCGATTGTTTCTTCTACGATGGTGTCGGCATTCTTGACGGGGGCAGTGGTTGGACCGACTGGCCCTTGCGGAACTGAGAAGTATGCGCCTGCCGCGACTGCGGCAACGATGACGACGATTACTATTGCTGCCTGCACTCGAGTAATAGCTTTCTTAGACATTTTCAAAATTCTCCGTAACAATGGGTCAACTTACTCGATTTAAAAGACTTTGCACGGCAATTGAAGTTCAGTGCGGGGAAAGTATTTTCCGAACACGGAAAGAAGTTATAGCATAGTAAAGTAGGAAATTGATTCTACGGCTTCTTTGGCCGTGATTAAACCACCCAGGAGCAGAACCTCTAGGGTTGGGGTTCGCAGGTAGAATAGAACCGTACACAACGCGAAGAAAAGGGCATAGAAAACGCTCATCGGAATCATAAGGTTCTTGATTTCAAAGAAGAATCGGAGAAGGCCGAATTTCCTTCGTGTGACCTTAAACTTCCCACTTTCGGTTTGGATGACAAGTCCTATTTCGGCTAGTTTCTTCAGGTGGTACTTTGCCTGAGCAGGAGTTGTGAACAGCATCGCCTTCTGAACGTCCTTTATCGAAACCTCTCTGCGTTTCCGGAGGCATAGGTAAACCCGAAAAATGGTCTTGTACTGAACGTCCCGAATCAGTTCCTTTTCCTGATTTAACATGGCTAACGCTAGTCTCCGCGAATAACCGAATAAATAACCTTTTACTAAGCTGAAGGCCGGAAGCTACATTCTCTTGGTGAGCGCTAGTACGGGGATAATGGCTTGAAACTATTAGGGTGGGGGGTAGTTCTTCCTATGCTGCTTGTGCTCACCGTCCTCGCTACTCCGCAAACATCAGCAACGCCATTGTGCGCATGTGGAACCAAAAGAGTGCTCTTGGTTCTCGCAGAGTTTCCCGAATATAGGCACCTTTCCACTCGGACAGAGATCGCGCACCTCTTCTTCGGCCAAGTCGCTCGATACTTTCTAGATGTGTCTTACGGTAAACTTTCCACCACCGGAAACGCAACCGATTGGTTATCACTCCCGAGATTGTATGACCAATACGCACGGGCAAATCAGATCGATCTTTCCGCGATTGCCTTAGATTCGTTTTCAATAGCCTCGACTATCTTCAACTTCACTTCATTCGACGAAGTATTCCTGATTCTCTCGTTTTATCCAAGTCCTACGGCTGATTACATAGCACCGGCTAGC
>JAHFFU010000177.1 GCA_023247835.1 Candidatus Bathyarchaeota archaeon | reverse complement strand
CGATTTCATCAGCTTCCCTAGACATGTGACTCTTGGCTTCGTCTATGGCTTGCTGAGTTTCAGTCTCGGCCTCCGCGATCATGCTCTGAGCCTTCTCTTTGGCAGCGGTCAAAATGCCCTCAGTGAACCTGCTTGTCTCAGACACTATGCCTTACCCTCCAACACTATGCTAACGAGTCGATCGATAGCAGGGCTCTCTTTCGCGGAGGCTTTTGCGACAAGTTGCCTTATCCTCTGTCCAGCTTCTCTCTCATAACTCTCTGCTTCCAGCTTTCCTTCTTCTTCAGCGCGCTGGACAATGGCAGTGGCGTCTTTCTTGGCTACCGCCAAGATCTGTTCCCGCTCTTCTCTGATGCGCGAGTCCAGTTCCTTGCGTATCTCAGTTGCCCTAGCTTGGGCTTTCTCCAGCATTCCCGCCGCTGCTTTTTCCGCATCGACGATTATCTTTACCGTTTCCATTCCTGACATTCGTCTTTCACAAAGTTCCGGAATTCGCCTTGAATCGTGGAGTCAACAAGAAAAACGTTTGCTCTCTCACTGCGAAATGTTATTTACGTGAAGAAATTCACCTAGGGCGTTCTTAGAAAGGCGAAGCTTATGCAGCTGACGACGGCCCTTCTCCTCTTCACATTACCCATTTTCAGCATACTCGTCCCGTTGATCCAGGGCCTGTCCAACAAACTTCGTATTCGCTCGCTCGTTCCTTACTGGTCTATTTTTGGGCTCTTCGCAACTCTTGGCGCCGTAGCGCTCATACTGGAACAGGGTGTCCCGCAGACCCAGCTGATCCTCAGCGTTCTCTCCATAGACAGCTATTCTGTTTACTTCGCGGCCGTGTTTGTCGGAATTACGCTGCTCATCGCTGTCGCTTCCATCTACTATATGCGTGGCAACAAGAACCTTGACACGTACTATGCATTGCTTCTACTCGCGACCTTTGGAATGATTCTAGTCTCGTTCTCTGTGGACCTGATCGCATTATTTCTGGCCTGGGAGCTGATGAACATCCCAACCTACGTTCTGACTGGGATTCAGAAGGATGACCCGATTTCGAATGAGGCTGCTTTGAAGTTCTTCATCCTAAGCGCGTTATCATCTGCTCTGATCATCTATGGAATATCGCTGACATTCGGCATAACCGGAACCACGAACATTTACCTAGTTGCCAAAGGTATGGGCGTAGCTCTGCCGAAACTCAACCCTCTAGCACTTCTCGCAATGGTGTTATTCGTCGCGGGCTTTGGCATGAAGGTCGCAGCTGTACCGTTCCATATGTGGATTCCTGACGCTTACGAGGGAGCGCCCATAACGATAGGAGCGTTCCTTGCGGCTGGAACGAAGAACGGGGGTTTCGCAGCCCTCTTCCGCATCTTCACAGTTGCTCTAATTGCACTTCGCTTGGATTGGTCCGGAACCTTCGCAATCATAGCGATTCTGACAATGACGCTCGGGAATGTTGCCGCCCTCATGCAGAAGAGTTTCACGAGGATGCTAGCATACTCAAGCATTGCACAGGCTGGCTATATTCTGATAGGCCTAGCAGCGCCCAATCCGATGGGGATAGCCGGGGCGCTGTTTCATGTTCTGAACCATGGCGTAATGAAGACAGCTGCCTTCGTGGCGGCAGCAGCAGTCTACAGCCGACTCTCAACCACCTCCTTGGATTCATATTCGGGTTTGGGAAACCGGATGCCCATAACCGCCTTCACGCTAACCATCTCATTGTTCGCCCTAGCTGGAGTTCCACCTCTCAGCGGCTTCATGAGCAAACTTGTTCTGTTCACCGCAGCCGCCGACGGGCAGCTCTGGTGGCTCGCGTTAGCGGGCATCCTGAACAGCGCATTCTCAATGGCGTATTACGGCTGGGTGGTGAAACGAATGTACTTCGACGAACCATCAGTGGCAGGCAGGTTGAGCGAGCCAGCTACGCTCGTCGCGGTGCTAGTGGCATCTACGGCAATTATCATCGTGGTGGGCTTATACCCAGAACCTATCCTCAACTATCTCTTCCAAGTCGCAAACTACCTCTTGCCCGCCGGCGTTAGCTGAGCCCCTTAACTGTTACCAAACCATTTTATTGACGCCATCAACCGTTCAATCAGCGTAATCTACGTGCGGCGGAAAGCTTGCCAAAAGAAGTTGACTTAGTCGTAGCTGGGGCGGGCCCCGGAGGCCTTTACGCCGCTCTTCAAGCGCTCAAACGGGGTCTGACGGTTCACATCTTCGACAAGAAGACGGTTGTCGGCGTACCGGTGAAGTGCGGAGAATACTTCCCAGTGAGAAAAGAGATGGCGTACTTGCTTCCGAGCGCGGGAGATTACATGCATGTCTTTGATGTCCCAAAGGAATCAGTGGACAACGTATGCAAAACCATCCGCGTCATATCACCGAAAGGAAGCGAATATGAGTTCGATTTCGAAGCCTACATTCTCGACAGAACCAAACTAGAGCAACAGATGGCGAAAGAAGTCGAGAAACTAGGGGGCACTATACAGTTACACACCCCCGTCGACTTATTCCATGAAAACGGCAGCCTGCTGGTCGGCAGAAACCAGGCCGATTCCGTAAACGCGAAGGTAATCATCGCCGCAGATGGGTTCCCTTCGAAAGTTGCAAAGTCGGCGGGCATCCTCACCGAAGATTATATCACGCCTAATAATGTCGCGATAAATTACGAATACCTGATAACCGACCTATCCGTCGATCAAAGCGTCACTGAGATGTATATAGGCACGGAGTTTGCGCCTGGGGGCTATGGTTGGATTATTCCCAAGGGCAATCGTTCCGCAAACGTAGGGATCGGAATAAGAACTTCATACTCCAAAAAGAACGATGGAAGAAGCTACCTTCACTTCTTTCTCGACACGTGTTCACTGACGAAATTGAAGCTCGAGGGGGGCAAGCCGGGGCCGATGATCGCGGATGTTCTCCCAGTCGACGGGCCCTTGGCCGCAACGTATTGTGGGCATGTTATGGCTGTGGGCGACGCCGCCGGCATGGTAATGCCGACGAATGGGGGAGGAATTGCGACTGCGATGATTACGGGCGAGATCGCAGGGGAGGTTGCCGCCGACCATATTCAGAAAGGCGTGCCGCTCTCTGAATACGAGAAGAAGTGGAAACAGGTGATGGGTAAGGAGATGTATGTTTCCACGAGGCTGAGGAGGCTGGCAGATCGTTTCATGGGAAACGATCTTCTCTTCCACCTGCTGCTACGCGTCCTTGGGACACGGGGAATTAGGGACGTAATAACCTGCAGGCCTCCGAGAGGCCTGGGCCCCTTTGTGTCCTAAATCTACGCAGCTCGAACTAGACTGTCAACAATCATTGCGAAGAATAGCGCGAACAGGTAAGGGCTTGAAACTTTGAAGGCCCTGTAAGCCATCTTATCGTCCGGATGAAGAAATAACTGGAGATTGATGTAAAGGACCCAAAGCCCGAAGACGATTGCCACGGCCAGGTAGAGCCAGCCAAACCCTCCCTCAACCC
>JAHFFU010000019.1:3828-10130 GCA_023247835.1 Candidatus Bathyarchaeota archaeon | reverse complement strand
CCTTTCTTCTCCTGTGGGTGTACGGATCCTTACCAGTTCACCAAAGCCCACACCCTTCACGTTCTTAACGAAGAGGAGTGGGCCTGAAATCTCGCTAACTGTAGAATATTCGCGGACAACAACAGACATTACTGAAGCCTCATTTGGCAACTTCAAGTAGTTCTTTGCTTAGCTTCTCGAATTCGCGGTCGATTTTGCCGGAGAGGTCCTTGGCGAAGGCATCAAAGGTTTCTGATGGTTGAATTTTGGCTCTTGCAATTTCTTCCTTTGATGGGACCTCGAGGGCTCGTTGAAGTGGAACGCCCTTCTCGGTGGAGATTATCATCTTTTCGTAGAACTTCATAATGAGTGACATCAATTGGAATGTTTTCTGGGGCGAGCAGTAACTGTCTATGGGGTGGAGGGCGCTCTGTATGAGGAAGTCTTCCTTAATCATGCGCGCCGCCTCCAGGACTACTCTCTGGCTCTCAGAGAGCGCATCCGGCCCGACGAGCATTACGATCTCCCGAAGTTCCTCATCTCTTTGGAGCAGCGCCATGGCGTCCTTTCGAAGGGTCGACCACTCCGGACCAATCTGCATCCTATACCAGTTTTCAAGGGAATCCAGATACAAGGAGTAACTACTCAACCAGTCGATTGCAGGGAAGTGCCTGCGCTCAGCCAATGGTTTGCTCAGGGCCCAAAATACCTTCACGATCCTAAGCGTATTCTGAGTAACGGGCTCTGAAAAGTCGCCTCCAGAGGGCGATACCGCGCCGACGACGGAGACAGAACCGAGCTTGTTCGGGTCGCTACCGATCACTTTGACTCTACCAGCTCTTTCATAGACTTGTGCCAATCTCGACGCGAGATAGGCCGGGTAACCTTCCTCGCCGGGCATTTCCTCTAGCCGGCCCGAGACTTCGCGTAAGGCCTCAGCCCAGCGTGATGTAGAATCAGCCATCAATGCCACATCGTAACCCATGTCCCGGAAGTATTCTGCTAAGGTTACGCCAGTGTACATGCTGGCTTCGCGGGCAGCGATGGGCATGTTAGAGGTGTTCGCTACGAGGATCGTTCGCTCCATCAATGGCTGGCCCGAACGGGGGTCCTTGAGCTCCGGAAATGTTTCCAGAACCTCCGTCATTTCATTTCCACGCTCGCCGCACCCCACGTAAACGATCACGTCAGCATCAGCCCACTTCGCGAGCTGGTGCTGTGCGATAGTCTTCCCAGTTCCGAAATCGCCAGGAATTGCCGCCGTCCCTCCCTTAGCGATTGGGAAGAAGAAGTCGATAATACGTTGCCCGGTAATGAGTGGGATATCAGACGGAACCTTTTCGCGGTTAGGACGGGGAATGCGGACTGGCCAAGAATGCATTAGGTAAAGCTTGACCCTCCCAAGGCCAGTTTCAACTTCGGCGATTGGGTCTTCAAGCGTGTAACTTCCCTTCGGGACAGCTAACTTCAGGGTCCCGTTCACGTTGGGGGGAACCAAAATCCTATGCTTGATCAGAACCGTTTCTGGAACTTCACCGAGCATATCCCCACCGGTTACCTTGTCTCCCTTCTTCACCGCCGGAACGAATTCCCATTTCTTCTTGCGATCAAGAGCTGGTGCAGTAATTCCTTTCCGAATGAACGCTCCGCCCCTGTCGAGGAGGACTGGCAGCGGTCTTTGCGTTCCGTCGAAGAATTGGTTGACCAAACCTGGTCCAAGTTCAACCGAGAGGGGGTTGCCCGTTCGTTCGACGATCTCGCCCGGTTTGATTCCGGTAGTCTCTTCGTAGACTTGGATCGTGGCAGTGTCTGCTTCGATTCTGATAATTTCACCGATAAGGCCTGAGTTGCCCACCTTGACTAGTTCGTACATGCGGGACCCGAGCATGTTAGATGCCACGACGACAGGCCCGGCGACCCTTTCAATTTTCCCGGGCTTGAACCCTGACAACATAATTTCCTCAAACAGGCTGAAGCGTCGTTGTCATATTGGAGGTTTGTACTTATTGCTTTCGTTACAAATGCATCAGACTGTTTCGGCTAACCGAGCAGATGTTTTCCTTCGTTCATTATCTGCTTGTCGGTCAAGATGAGTACGTGTTTCACCTTTCTTGATGGACATGCAGACTTCTAAGAGGCGTATCACTTTAACAGTTTTGACCGGCTAACTTTCAATCGATGTAAGGCGATGATAAAGAATCCTTGTGCTACTAATACGCCGCCAAGTATTGCAAGGCTTCGTGGAAAGACATAGGTCACCACCAGCCTCGGGTAGTAGCTTTCATTCGGAACCTGGTTATGTGTGAAGAATTGAGTGGTGTAAAAAGTGGGGGCGTACTCCTGAGTGTCTCGCACCACTAGCCCGTAGTTGCTCACGCCGGACCGCCAGTCTTTCATTATGTCCGTTGTATCCCAATCCATCCAGAGCAGTGGACCATTCCAGCCGCCTTGGCCTGGTGGAACAGGAGCGCTGGCTCGGTGCTCTTCGGTGTTGTTTGGTTGATTATCCCAGTTTACCTCAGTCTCAATCCAAGGCTGTGTTAGTCGGTAAACTCCGTAGATTCTACCTGTTGAATCGCCCATTCCCTCCCCCGGGTCGTCAATAGACTTGGACCACAGCCGAAGGCGCAACTTGGCTGAGATGAGCCAAGCGTCTGATGGGATCGACGTGATATTGAATTCTATCCACCCTCTCATGTTGAAGGGGGGCTTGTTGTATGAAGTGATTTCAAAATTATCCGAGTGGCCATTGTTGGCTTTTGGAACTGATTGCCAACTATAACTGTCCTTGTCCGGATAGATTGTTGCTGTTTTGACGGCTGTAACCCAGAAGACTGCGGCCGTGGCGCTGTAGACGGCGATGACGATGATGAGGAAAAGGCTGCGTTTCAATGAGAGCAACCTGTTGATTTGGCGAGAAGAACAAAAGGTCAAAGCCATAACTGTTGTTGTCGATAGATAGTCGCTAGGTAGGAGGCGGAAATAATCCTAAGGTTCCTATTGAGCTTGGCCAAAATGAAGGCGATCCCCAGAAGCGGCTGGATCAGCCATGGCATAGCTCTCCAAGAAGTTGAATCTATTGCAGATCATTCATTCTCGACATGCGCGCTCGCGCTCCTTCTGGCCGACCTTGAAGTAGAGCGAGGGAAGCGCGTGAACATCGAACGCGTAGTGCGGTTGGCCTTGTTGCATGATATGTCCGAAACTCTGACCTTCGACATAAGCAAAGAGTACCTTCAATATTTAGGCCAAAGGGGCGAAGCAATTAAGGCCGAACTCGAGCACGCCGCCTGGAAACATATCGCCGATGGTTTGAACGAGCCAAACCTTCGCCGAGGCTACACTCGCCTCCAGAAGGAATTTGATGCGGAGCAGACTTTCGAATCGAGAATTGTCCACGCAGCGGACGGGCTAGACATACTTCTACAAGTTCTCGCATACCGCAAAAGAGGCTACCCTGAATCCTTGCTGGCAGACCTTTGGAACGCGACCGGCGTGAAACTGCGTTCCCTAGGGGTTCCGTCCGCACGAAAGATACAGACAATATTGGTTCAAGCCAAACAGCTGCACGCTCGAAAGGTCAAATGATGTGAATGTAGTTCACTGGCAACTGCACAACGCCGACTCCATGCTCAAAGATCCAAATCCCAAATTCACCAGATTTCGGATCGGCAACTAGGGACAAGGCATAAGGGGAGAACTGGTAGAACTGCATGTGAGTATCGAGATCGGTCTGCGACAAGAAAAGGCCGTGGCCGGGATGGGAGTGATACCACCCGACTATACGGCCCTCTATTTTTCCCCCAACAATATCGTCAGCGACCTGTGCGAGGCGTTGGGGCGGAAAGACGCATGAAACCTCATTCGTTTCGTTACCTCCGGGTATAATGTCATTGACCCACAGAGACTGGTCCTCTAAGGTCCCCATAAGTAGACCTATTCGTTCAACGGGTCGGTTCACGTCCCGTGCAATTCGCTCGATTACACGGTTCGTAATGAATACCTTGAACAAAGGTTGTCACAGAATTGGGGGCTAGCTTGCCCCCTTCAAGATAACATTTCTACTCTAAACTCCAACGAAAGTTTACGTGCACGGAGGTCGATTCTCCATGTATCTGTCCATTAAACACAGGGTTACGGCTGGTACGTGGAGATTAAGGCAGTCTGTTCTAAACAGGTGAACGGCCTGTTCAAAAGCGTGGGGTTATTGCGAGGGGCTGCGTCATGAAGCGAGCCAATGAGGGAAGGAGGTGCAACAGATGAGTGAGATTGCCAGTAGAAGAATCTACTATTTGGCCGCTGTCGCCATAGTGGCGATCGTCCTGATCAGTGCCATAGCCGTCATTCGACCTCCCGTCATCCGAACGCCGAGCGATAACACGGCCGCGAAGACGTTGCAGGTTACCGGTGTTGGTACGGTAACGGCAGCTCCGGATCAGGCAGTTCTGGTTATGGCCGTTCAAACACAGGCGGTTTCAGCAACACAAGCTACTTCCGATAACGCGGCTACCATGACAAAGGTCATCGAAGCTCTGGGTATCGTTGGGATCGACAAGAACTCGATTGAAACAGTGTCCTATACGTTGTCGCCAATTTACGAGAATAAGCCCGATCAGTCGATGCCGTCTAAAATCGTGGGATATGCAGCGCGGAATGCGATTCAAGTAACCGTGCGGGATTTCAGTTTGGTTGGCAAAGCGCTCGATGCCGCCGTCTCAGCTGGAACAAACGAGGTGCAAGGCATCATGTTCACCTTCTCCAGTACGACTCTTGCGGCACTTCAGAAACAGGCATTGGGGCAGGCGGTTCATGATGCAGATGCTCAGGCGAAGGCTATGGCTTCCAGTCTAGGCGTTAGCATCGTCGGGCCGATATCTGTGACTCCGGGATACATCTTCCAGCCAAACTATGAGCGCCTCAGCGCCGCGTCACAACCGACGCCAATACAACCCGGCACATTGCAAGTCACAGCTACGGTACAAGTGACCTACCAGTTCGCGTAGAACTACCTAATTCAGAGGCCCAAGAAGTGTGGCGTAACAAACGTTTCGACGTACGCGGCGATGGCGAAGAGAACCACCGACAGCAACGACAACGTTAGAGTATCCTTAAGCCCCTCAATTAGAAGCGGTCGGTCGACGCTCCGGCCGCTCAACTTTCCGTACAACGTACGAGTTGTCGTAACATGCCAGCGTGCAAGCCCAGCAAACTCGAGTATGAACGCGGGGATTTCAAAGACCCCGTGAGGGGTCAAACCAGCAATCATGTACGGCACGCCTCTCGTGACGCTTGCAAAGGAGGCGACGGCACCTATTACCACCGCATTTACCAGCAACTCAAAACCCAGGCTGAACGCCCCGATGAAAGGCACCCACACCCAGACTCTCACCGGATTCCAGAAATGCCCTATATTGTTCATGAAAATTAAACGGTATAGGCCTCTCGTGTACGGTGGCGGTATGGCAGCATAGCTTCGGGCCGAACCGATGATACCCTGAAAACCTTTCGCGAGATTGGGCGATGCAAGAAGAACGGCGTAAGCAACTACAGCTGAAACGATGATTATCGAAAAGAATGTCATCGCAATTACTGTGATCAAGAGCTTGTTTCGAACCAGGGCCACGCGTATATCTGAAATGAGTCGCATTGAAGGCACTAGCTCGTTTGCTGTCTCCCGCAGTGCGGGCAGAATTTTGCTGTGTCCGGGACCGCTCCGCCACAAGTTGAACAATCTCTCGTGGGTGGCTGAGGCTTCAGCAGGCGAAGAATCTGATCTTCGAACTTTGACTGATCTTGGAAGTGTTCATTGTAATCTCTTAGCAGCGTGTAGAACCAATATGTCCAAAAGAGCCCCGCCGTAATCGCGGTCAATATTATGAACAGGATTGGATCCCTCTTCCGAGCCCTATACGTAGGAAGTGTTAGAGACCGAAGACCTGATTCGTTGAGGGTGTCAACTAGAGTCGTTTGGAACGCTAATTGCAAGTCGTCATGCTTGCGCAAGTCCTGGGTGAGGTTGTAGGCCACGATCAGGCCGACTACCGGCGTCACAAAAAGATACAATACCGACCAGAGACCAGCTTGTCTGTCCCGTTCTTCGAATATAGACTCTTCAGATAATTGCTCGAGGCGGAGGACGCTATCACTCGCTGGAGCGTTCGATCTTGAACCCAGGTATTCTTGCAGAGCCGAGAAGAGTTGTTGCTGTCTTTTGATATGGGAGTTCCTTCGTTCGATGAGATAGTAGAGAGCAAATGCGCCGATGGTAAGCATCAGGTAAAATGACGCGATTGCGAAACCGTAAAGCGCAACGATATCCCTTA
>JAHFFU010000019.1:1481-3818 GCA_023247835.1 Candidatus Bathyarchaeota archaeon | reverse complement strand
CAACACGGGCACAATCATCCAGATGTAGCCCATTCTGCGGTCGGTAGAAGAACGCCTACGAATCAAGTCCTCTATGCGTTGAACGAGAACCTCGGACTGGGTTGACGCGTTCATGCCTCCCGGCACGCCCATGATCTCTTTAGAGATAATCTCATAATGATGACTCGTTAGGCCGAAGATTGCTGATAATCAGTGCGTCGAAAAGAATGAAACCGAAAGGGGCGCTTACTGCCATAGATGGATATGACGGGGTATTCTTCCAAGTTATCAGAAAGTATGCACATAAAGCGAAGCTCGAGCCGCATGATGTCGCAATCATTTTTGGCTTGCTTGTTGGCGACCAGAAACTTCGGCGTATTCTTCGAATAGTCTGCGCATGATCATAGACATTCCAAAGTAATTACGGAGCTCATAACTTATAGCATTTGAGGAAATTATGGAAATCGGTTAATATCGGCAGCCAGTCTTCTAGTCACGTGCTCTTGAGCTTCGTTCCACAGCTTGAGCAGAACTCATTGGTTGCGGGGTTCTCTGTTCCACACTTGCCGCAGAAAACTCGCGCCGCCCCCTGTTGCTGAGGCGCAGAAGGCGGGGGGGATGCGGCTTTCCGTCTTCGAAGAGTGAGGATGGCGAGCAAAACTATGACGGCAAGTAAACCGATATACAGGAGGTTATTGCCCTGCAGCAGAGTTTCTAGTCCTGCTCCGCTAATCTGAGTAGTTGTCTGCGTTTGGGTCGTTGCTGCTGCGATGATCAACACGGCGTTAGCCGTTTTATCAAGGCCGCCGCCTGAACCCTTTATCATTACAGTGAAGGCCCCTGTTTGAACATTGGTTGGAAGGGTTACGGTCAGTGTAGCCGTAAAGTCCGGTGCTCCCGAAGGGATGCTGAAGACGCCATTGGCTCCAGGAGGCAGCCCTGAAACTGAAAGCGAGACCTGGGAGTTGAATCCGTTGCTGCCGACGACACTGACCGAGTAAGAAGTGGTTTGACCCTGCTCGACCGATTGCGAACTTGGATTCACGTCGATGCGGAAGTCTGCAGCCTTCGAGATGGTCAGCATGATAGTCGATGAGTGTGTCTGCCCACCGCCTGAACCCGTAACGGTCAACGAGTAGGTTCCTGCGGTAGCTGTATCTGATACCACTACCGTCAGCGTAGACGCGTATGTAGGAGTTCCGCTAGTAGGGTTCAGCGATGCTGTTACACCACCCGGCTCACCTGAAACAGTAAGCGTAACAGTTTGCGCTGTCCCGCTTTTCAGAATCATATTTACTGAAGCTGTCTGAGTCTGGCCAGGCTGCGAGGTTAATGAGCTCGGAGATGTCGTGATGTCAAAATCGAATGGAGTAGGAGCGGCAATTGTGAATGTAGTGGACCCAAAATTGTTTCCAGGATTTGGGTCGTTGGTCGTATCTACTTGCCAACTCAAGGCATGCGTTCCAGGGGTAGCAATCCAGGGAGCGCCGGCAGTCACTGTAAACGTAACGCCGGTGGGACCAGGGTAAGTAAGTGCGCCAGAACCACATGAATTTCCATCAATGATGCATTGGGCGACAACGCTCTGCGGGTAACCGCCGGTCGTTGACAAAGCGATCATCGTCATTCCTAGTGTAACGGCACTACCTGTGGTGGGTGAAGATGGCTGAATCCCCACTGAGACCACTGCCCAATCAGTTGACACAGTAGCAGGTAATGTGTGGAATGTTACCACAGCACCGTTATTACTTCCATCAGCGTTTGTTGCCCTGACAACGTAACGGTATTCTGTCGACGGATGTAAGCCAGTCAAAGTGTAGCTCACAATGACTGAAACGACGCCGCTACCAATGTTCTGAGGAGGGGAAGGTGCAATAGAAAAGTACCCCGGGTCTCCACTAGGTAGCGCTGACGCAAAATCAAAGATCGTGGATATTCCATTTGGATTGACGCTGCCCCGCAGCGTAGCACTTGTGGCAGTAACATTCGTCGGCGAAAGCGTTGTCACCGATGGGGCAACAGCATATGCAAATTGAAGCCCACCGACCAAAGCTAGAATCAGCAGAAGGGTGAACGCCAGTACATGGAACGTCCTGGTTCTCATCCTCATTCAGAATCACACAAGACTGGTCAAATCGTATCAGATGATGTTAATATGATTTAGCTGACTTAGCCCCTGTACAGGGCCAAGAATAATTCGCCTATCTGAAAGCCTCAAACCACAAACAGGGGAACACTACTAATGGTGCGGGCAACCGAAATTGAATTGGCACTCGGCCTACAGGCCTGGCAAAACAGCGTGAAAACCGCTCATTCTAAGGCAATTATTCAATAAAACCAATCGGTAATCTCATAATG
>JAHFFU010000019.1:0-1381 GCA_023247835.1 Candidatus Bathyarchaeota archaeon | reverse complement strand
GCAGAATGCTTCGTTATCTTCTCTCCCTTATCCTTCGACCACAATGTCTTGTAACAGAGGAGTCTGGCCGCCTCAAGTTTCGTGTAGCCTTCGACTATGCGGGATTGAACTGATTCGAATTTTCCGATAGGGCGGCCGAAGGCTGTCCTTTGCTTTACGTACTCGATGTTCTCGTCGATTGAGGCTTCGGCCATGCCCACGCACCATACGGCGATCAACGCTCGCATTAAGTCGAAAGTTTCCATCACGTAGTAGAATCCACGACCCTCCTCCCCGATCAAGTTAGTGTCTGGAATGGTTACGTCCTTTAGTACGAAACCTCCGAAGGAAAAGAGTCTCCAGCCGAGTGCGTCAAAATCGTACTTTTCAATTCCAGCCCTATTCATCTCAACCAAAAACATGGTAACCCCCTTGGCTCCTTTCTCCTCGTTCGTCTTAGCTAGAAGACAGTAAGCCCCACATTCGTTGATGCCGGTAATGCACTGTTTCTCGCCGTTCAGCACATAGTTGCCCCCCTTTCGGATTGCGCGAGTTGTAATGGCGGCGGCGTCCGACCCAGCGGAAGGTTCCGTGTTCGCGATTCCAAGCATTCTCTCACCCTTCGCCATGGCCGGCAGCCACTCCCGCTTCAAGTGTTCGGGCCCGTGCAACGCGAGAATCTCCCCCATGATATCGCCCAGCGGAATTTGCCAACCTGCGCGTGCTACCTCCTCCACGAGAATTCCCATGGTAACAGCGTCAGCTTCCTGTCCGCCATACTGTTTTGGAAACCTTAAGCCTAGAAGGCCGGCCTGGCCCATTTTGCGATATAGTTCCCAAGGGAATTCGCCCTTACGTTCCGAATCTCTAATCTTCGGAGCGACTTCTTTCTTCGCAAACTCTCGAACGGTTCTACGGAAAAGTTCCTGTTCTTCGCTAAAATCAAAGTTGAGTGTCAATTCATTCACGATGTGTGTTCTGTTTTACGGAGCGATGGCCTCTTAAGGTTGCCTGGGAAAACCGAAAGTTTCGTGAATTCAACGTGAAATTACCGAACTTATTCGGACGGGAGGGAAGTTTCACGTCAATAATGGTGTACGGAATTTTTATGGACCGGTTGTCCTCTGAAGTGGGGGAATCTCGAATGGTATCAATTGGGTTGGTTGCAGGGTAGATTTATAACGAAAGAGTTCTTCTTGGCTGCCGCTCGTGCGCGAGGTCCAAGTTTTGGACGAGCTTGAGCAAATACGGGAAAGGAAGTTGCGTGAACTAATGGGACAAATGTCAACACCGAGCATAGACAAACCAATCGTGGTCAGTGACAGAAACTTCGATCAAACGGTCAAGAGTTACCCTTTGGTTGTCGTTGACTGTTGGGCGGCCTGGTGTGCGCCGTGCCGTG
>JAHFFU010000176.1 GCA_023247835.1 Candidatus Bathyarchaeota archaeon | reverse complement strand
ACCTATATCAGAAATACATGAAATGACTTCACGAATCGAAGAAGGCGTCAGGCAAAAGATGGGCAACGCTATTGTAACGGTACACCCTGAGCCTGTTGGGCGATAGCCTTCGCGTCTGTCCGTTTCGCGGACTTTTTCTTTGCTTGTTGAACCGTCAGTTCAGTGGTTTTGTCATAACGTAGGCGTCGAACCCATCGAAGTAGTACCTTGGGATTGTGCGGGTGACCTCGAACCCCATCTTCTTGTAGAGGTTGATGGCTGGAACGTTATTGGTTCTGACTTCCAGGTAGCATTCATCAGCTTGATGCGCTGAGAAGGCGGACAAGGCTTGTTCCACAAGTGAGTAACCGATGCCGAGGGTCCTGGAATCGGGCATGACTGCCACTGAGATGATGTGCCCCTTTCGTGCGAACCTGAGTTTTTTCAGGTCAGAGAAACCGTGTTCGAGTCGGCACATTATGTAACCTACGACTTGCCCCTGAGATTCCGCCACAAAGAAAGCCTCTGGTAGGGTGTTGAAGGTGTCGATGAAGAAGTAGGCAGCATAATTCTCGGGCAGGCAGACGCGGTTGATATTAATGACCGCCTCAACGTCTGGTGGGCTGAAACGACGCAACGAGTAGTTCTTCTGAATTAGCAAAGGGTTATTCGAATTTTCCATGCAACTGCCGACTATATGATATTATCTACGTTCCCGCGCAACGTTTCCGAGAATACGTTTAAATGACATCTTTCGAGTAAGCGCAGAAACCAGAAGGACCCCTGAGTGACCCCCGAAGCTGCGCCTGCTACCGAGGCACATTTGCCATCTTTCCCCATCGATTTCGGGTCAATACGTAACATGGTCGAATATCGTTTCACATTAATTGATGCATACGTCGATGTCTCAGGACTGCCCACATTCGTGGTTACTCAGGGGCCGATGAAAGAAAAGTTCCAAGAGCTATTGCGCGATCTGGCGAACCATGGTCTCATTGCAAAGATCAGAACAGTCTCAGATAAGCTCGTCATCTCGGTCTTCCCTAAACCGCACCTCGGCCGACCGCGGAGACTGATTAACTTGCTCCTGTTCTTGGGAACGTTGGTGACGGTCTCAATTGCGAGCTACCTTTACACGCAAGGGTTCTTCGCAGATCCGAGGCTGGCGGCGGCCTTATTCCACAATTCGAGTTTCGGAATCCAGGTCCTGGCCCTAGCACTTTCGATAGTTGGTATCGTGGGGATTCACGAAACTGGACATGTCATCGCAGCCCGCCACCATAAAATGGAGGCAACGCTCCCATACTTTGTTCCCGCTCCTCCTCCAATTGGCACTTTCGGCGCCGTAATTTCGCTTCGATCGCCGCCCGGCAATCGCGACCAATTATTCGACTTGGGGTTTAGTGGACCTATGGCAGGGTTTTTGGCTCTCATCGTGGTCACACTTTTCGCTTTAGCTTCTGCGCCAGCGATTACGTTGCAGCAGGCGAACGCTCTGTTCGCCGCTAAGCTTCTTACGACTGTGAGCTGGCCGTATGAACCGTTTTTGTTGGAGGCGTTAAGCCAGGTGGGTGTTGGAAACCCGCCGCCAGGTTATGTCCTAGTATTGACTGGTGTTGTCTTTGCTGTTCAGATTGGTGCGTTAATTACGTTCTTGAACCTCCTTCCAGTTTGGCAGCTTGATGGCGGCCACATTTCAAGAGCCACCTTCGGGAATCAAGGGCACAAGCTCTTCGCCCTTGTTGGGTTCGGAGTTCTATTCCTCGCTCACTACTGGGGCTTTGCGCTTCTGCTCATCCTATTCATGTTCATAAGCCGTCGCCCGTTGGAGGGCGTGGAACCCTTGGACGACGTTTCTCCGCTTTCGATCAAACGAAAAGCACTGTTTGCTTTAGCTCTGGTTATGCTCACCCTCTCATTCGTAATCTTCTAAGTCTCCTACGACACTTGGAATATACTTGCCCTTGGACTTTCGAATCAAACTACTAGAACTCACAAGGCGTGGTCGCAGATTCACCTTAGAAGAATTGGCGCGAGAGCTACGTAGCGAACCGGCAAGCTTGATCAAGAAGCTGGAAAGCCTTCGCGGGGAGGGCTTACTATCTTTCAGCCAAGTGAATCTTGAATTGGATACTCGACAACGGATTATGCTGGCTGAGCAACTAATCCATAGCGGGCGTGATCCTCAAAGAGTTGCGCGGTTCTTAGGCTGGCAGGAGTTCGAGAATTTCGCTGTCGGTGCGTTTGAGCAAAACGGCTTTCGCACCACTAAGCATCTCGTCTTCAAGAGTAGGGTGGGACGAAGAGAGATTGACATACTAGCTTGGAACGATACATTTCTTCTCGCGGTTGATTGCAAGCACTGGCTTCGGGGGCTTTCCCGGGCGCATATAATAAAGGCGGTTAAGGCTCAGGTTGAAAGAACAGTGGCCTTGGCGGAAAAACCCGAAATCCTCTACCGGCTCGGAGTCAAGCATCCCGAGCGGAGGGGCATTACGCCGGTTGTATTTGCGTTGGGTGAACCGCGCCAAAGGATTGTTGACGGAGTTCCTGTTGTTTCAGTTTCAAAACTGGTGAGTTTTATTTATGGAATTTCCCCTGTCGACGAAAGATTTCGAAGCGTACATGTAAGGGATCTAGGTGCACAGTTGCAGCTGCCATGACCTGATTCGTTTGCGTCTTGCACGTAATGGAGGACCAACCGAAGCCCTAATTTCGCCGGAGCAGCACAACGGGTGTAACCTTGAGCGAAGTCGAGCAGAGACTCCAACAGTTAACGAATGCGTTGCTGGGAGGAAAGGCGGAAGAGGTTCGGCAGAGCACTAATGCCGCGTTAGCTCAAGGCAGCACGGCCAACGAGATACTGGATGTTTTGGTTGACGCTGTGAATATCATCGTCGACCTGCACGAGGTCGGAGAGTATGATCAAAATAAGGTGACCGCTGCAGAGAGTGCGGTTAGCTCGTGTCTTCAAGTTATCGAAGACCAACTTGAGATTGCTGAGGGCAAGTTCAACATAAAGGCGACTACGGGCCCGGTCGGCCTCAAGATGGGAAACTTGCTCTCAATGGCAGTATCTGCATCCCTCCGGTCTGTAGGGTTTCATTCCATAAACCTGGGCAAGAGCCAGACGCCCTTGGAACTTCTTCGAAACTCAGAGGAGCTCGGAGTAGATCTGGTGATGCCGCTACTTTCCGGGGAAGGAGTTGAAGAACAGCTGCGCAGCTTCGTAGAGGCACTTGAGCGCGGCGGTTTCAGAACGAAATTTGAGGTAATCCCAATTGCGCCTGGCTTGCCTGAAAAAGTTCAAACCTCGGTTACCATTGCGAGGAATTCCGGTGAAGCAATCAGCAAGGCCACGGAATGGGCGTTAAGACGGCAAAGGACCAAATGATTCACGGAATGTGCATAGACTTTAGGACCTTAGGAACCTCTCGAAAGTTGAAAATGCTAAGTCTCCAATCTCGGGTATGAAATGGTCAGCCACGATGATCAGAAACGCCACCGCGAAGACGCCGAGGATGAGCCCTGTTGGGTAGTGGGCGAGG
>JAHFFU010000175.1 GCA_023247835.1 Candidatus Bathyarchaeota archaeon | reverse complement strand
ATCATACCGCTTTTCTCGCCGGCTGTTCTCATCGAATTCGCACATCGTCTATGGACCATCGTCGTTACCATCTTAGTTGTGGCAACCATGCTCTTTGCTTGGAAGAAATATCGGTGGCCCCACAGAGTCACAACCCTTGCAACTCTAACATTCATCTTGCTTCTGAGCCAGGTGATCTTGGGAATGGTTACTGTACGTTCAGGAACTGACCCGACGGTCGTGACGGCCCATCTGGCACTTGCGACACTTGTATTCGGGAGTTCTTTGGCTGGAGCGGTAGTTTCAATTTCATATGGATATGGACCGAAAGGAGACAGGTGAATTGACTAAAGAACAGGTTGTCGTCATTTGTTTCACGATAACATCGATTGCGGTAATAGCAGTGGTACTGCGCGCGATCCTAATCCGCTGACGCGTCGTCAGCGAACTTTAGACTGACTGGCCGCGGGGGAGGGAACTCCCACACCCGGACGGACACGCAAACTCAGCAGTTCTCGCATCGTTTCAAGAGGCAAGAATAAGGATCCGATTCTCAGCTCCACCCCCCCGTTAACGTAATCCTCCATTAGCCTCCAGTTCAACTCATAGGGTCCAGCCAAGTAAACTGTCCGAAGTCCCAACCTGTCCTCTCTCCAGATTGTCACACCGTGACGCTCGATCATTATCATGTCGTATACTTTCTCGGACAGATTTCGCTCATACTCCCCACTCTCAGATTTCGAAAAGGCATCAAGATGAACCTCGAGAACTTCGCTGTAAGCCTGAGGCGCGGCTGGCGGAGCTTCCGTCGCGGCAGGCTGCTCAGTCACAGACTGCTCGGTCACAACCGCCTGTGGTGCAGGCTGTACAGTCGGCTGTATGATTTTTTCCTCCTGAGAAGCGAGCCGACCTATGGAAAAGAAGATGGCGTATGACAGCACCCCGAAGACGACTAGAAGTAACTCTACCCAAAAACGACTCTCGTTGTAAAGGAGCGGTATGAAGACCTGAAGCACTAAGTCCGCTGACGATACAATCCCAAGAAAGGTGAAGAAATAGCCGATGTATTCTATATTCTTGTAAAAGCCGTACTTAGGACCTGTGGGCTTCTCTTCTGTGACGATCAGTTCAACGCCGACGTCCGGTATACCCGAAACTGCTTCTGAAAGCAAAGGTGCTTGGGGTATGGCTGGCCTGAGCAAATGGTATAGCGCTCCAAAGATCAACGCCGATCCCGCCGCTAGTAAGCTGATACCAACAGACTGGGCAGTCAGTACACGAGCTCCACGTAAACCAATTGCAATCGTGTTGAAACCATAGTCGATAAGAATGAAACCACAGGCAAGTCCGACAATTTCGTAGAGCCTTCGAGACATCATTTGTCTTCGTATCTCTCGGGAAATGAAACGCTGGGTATTAAAACTGAACCACGCTACTTTTGCGACGTCTAGTTAGTCAGTTCATAATTTCGAGAAAGCTTATATTTCATGCCGAAAGGCTGGGCGAAGGGCTCTCCGGAATGGAACATGCCGCAGACACCGCCGAGGGCACGAAACCCGCCGAAGCTGAACATCATGTTCCGGAATACTATGAACACAGTATCTGGCCCGCGTTAATTGGCTTAGGTACGGGTGTTGGCCTCACGGGGCTCTTTCTGCTTCTAAAGGGCCTGAGTTTGCTAGGGGGCTTGATAATGGCGGGTACAGCCCTAGGACTTCTTTTCGCATTTCTCTATCATGACATTAGGAGTTGGGCAGCTGCCGTTCCGAAATCCTTCGGAAGAATTCCCCGGGATACCGTACTTGGACCATTCCCGGTGGACATCAATCTAACAATTCAGATCGTTATCCTGACCGAGCTCCTCTTGTTCGGTGGAGCCTTCGGCATGTACTTTGCCCTCAGACTGAGCTTGCCGGCTTGGCCTCCCCCGAGGACACCGATACTAGACGACTTCATTCCCCGCATCCAAACGCTGGCACTTATCTCAAGCAGCGTTCTGGTCGAATGGGCTCTGTGGCAATTGAAGCAGGGTAGGATCAAGGCTTTCAAGGTCGGACTAATTGGAACAACGATTCTGGGTAGCCTCTTCCCGTTATTGATGTTTGGTTTCGAATGGCCGCACTTGCTTCTTGACGGAATCCTGACGCCTGCCACCAACTTCTTTGGGGCCAGCTTCTTTCTACTCACCGGCATCCACGGCGCCCATGTACTTGCAGGCGTCTTCGCCTATATCATCGCAGATGTCCGAGCTTTCCTAGGCCAATACTCTCCAAGAAATTATGGCTACATTGAGGCCACATCGACATACTGGCACTTCGTGCACATTATCTGGCTATTCCTCTTCGCTCTGTTGTGGCAGGGAGGTCGAATCTTAGGTTGAAGCTCGGAGACTTCGGCATCTTCGTCATCTTCTCTGCAATCTACGCGGCCGGAACTCTCGGCCTTCCAAGAATATCTCTTCTGGCATATCAGGTCAAGGTGGGAGAAATCCCAAGTGCGTTCGCCGCGATTTTCGGAATGCCTGCGGTCTTTGGACTCACACTGGGTCAGTTCATTGCAAATTTAGGAGCCGAAGCCTCACCGATAGCAATGCTCTCCCCAGTCTTCTCGTTCGTGGGGCTTCTCGTAATCTACTATTCGCGAAAATTCAGCACTTTGGCTGGATGCATCGCGTACATAGTCATAACATCCGTGTGGCTGTCCTTCATGCTACCAATGGTGTCAAAGGCGCCTTCTTCTGTGGCCAGCTATTCCGCGTTCGTTGGCCAGATCATAGCGGTCATGATAGGGTATGCCGTATTCGCACTAGTTAGGCGAACGATGCCCACAGAAACCGCCACCAACCGACCATAAACGCACTGCCTGCGCAGGTTCCATTACCAGGCACATCATTGGTAGGGACGGTAGGTAATATTGTCAGGACCATTGGAGGGTCTTCGCGTTCTAGATGTCTCAAGAGTGCTGACCGGACCCTATTGTTCCATGATTCTCGGAGATCTGGGAGCTGAGATTATCAAAATTGAACGCCCCCTTGCTGGCGACGACACTCGCCAGTGGGGACCACCCTTCATTGCAGGGGAGAGCGCCTACTTTCTCTCGGTGAATCGCAACAAGAAGAGCTTGACTCTGAATTTGGATTCGGAACAGGGAAGGGAGATTTTGTATGCACTGGCCGCAAAATGCGATGTCTTACTTGAAAACTTCAGACCGGGGGTTACAAAGAAACTAAAGATCGATTACGCGACGATATCTGGAAAGAACCCTCGTATAGTTTACTGCTCCATTACGAGTTTTGGACAGACTGGCGAATACCGGGATCGGCTGGCTTACGATATTGTGCTTCAGGGAATGGGCGGGTTGATGGGAATTACCGGTGAACCCGACAGGCCGCCAGTACGTATCGGCGTCGCCTTATCGGACATCGGCCCCGGCATGTATGCAGCGACCGCCATACTCGCCGCGCTCATCGCTCGTAATAGGACGGGGAGAGGACAATGGCTTGACATTTCACTCCTAGACGGCACGGTCTCATGGATGACCTACATGGCGGCATACTATTT
>JAHFFU010000018.1 GCA_023247835.1 Candidatus Bathyarchaeota archaeon | reverse complement strand
ACGGGCGCAACCTGAAGCTCTCCAACCTCGAGAAGGTGCTTTGGCCCGGTGAGAAGATCACTAAGGCTGAGGTGATCAAATACTATGCGGAACTAGGCCAGTATATTATCGCTTTCATTAAAGACAGGCCCATAATGGCGCGCCGTTACCCACATGGAATCGCCGAGAAATACTTTGTTCAGAAACATTTCGCCAACGTTCCTGCTTGGGTGGGGCGTTTTTCCTTCAAGTCCGCGGATTACATTCTCTGCAACGACCTCCCTACCTTGGTTTGGCTTGGAAACTTAGCTGCAATCGAGATCAATCACATGCTCGCTCGTACCCCGGCAGTAACCAAACATGACATAGTTCTAATCGATCTGGACCCCCACCCACCGGCGACCTTCGACCATGCAAGAATAGCGGCCCGGGGAGTGGCAACCGTGCTAGAAAGGTTAGGATTGGAATTCCTACTGAAAACTTCAGGTGCGGATGGAATTCACTTCTTCATTCCGGTCAAACCACGCTACAGCGTCGAAAAAATCAGGAAGTTTGTATACGCCATAGGAAAACTCATTGAAAAGGCAAGCCCGAAACTTGCCACCGTATCGACGAGGGCGGACCGCAAAACGGGACACGTGTATATCGACTTTTTGCAGAACGGCCTGGAGAAGACAATCACTGCCCCGCTTAGCATAAGGGCACTGCCAGAAGCACCAGTATCCTACCCACTCACTGTCAAGCAACTGGAAGACCACAGGTTAAGCCCGAGAAACTTCACAGTGCGAAAGGCCCCACGGAAATCTCCAGCTCTACGGCGCATGCTGCGCGTCGGCAAGGTTTCACAAGACCTAGAGATAGCCTTCGCAAAGCTTGGTATCAAAACCTAAGGACAGGGACTTCGACTGTGGTGCTCATTCGCGGGGCTTGTTAAACCAGCCTCAAGGCGTAGAATTGTTTCTCATCGCGCTTGCCTGTAGGCGTCCACAACTTGCCAAATCCAGAAAATCAGTGCGTACGCCGATAGAGCAACTCTGTAAGGCCAGAAGGAATCGGTTCTAGCCGCCATGAACAGGGTCTGCCAGATCAACGCTAATGTTCCAACTATTATTCCTGCGACGAGGATCGATGCGCCGCGTTCCTGTTTTCCAGCATAGATCTGTCCAAGCCCAGGAACTAGGAGAGAGAGCACGGCCGCTACTGGCGGGTCACGTTTAGGCTTACGGGGCATGCTTCCTCACGCTGCCATTAGCCCCGCTGTAACTCTATTAGACTTACGCATTTTCCTGCTGCAAAACTTAGTTCTACTGACAATTTAGGTCGCATATTTCTCTTCGAGGTAGCTAACCAACCATTCCGGGTTGTATTCTTCACCGAACAACCTTTTCTGGAGGTCTTTGGGAGAATAGGTCGCCCCGTAGCTGTGGATCTTCTCCTTCAACCAGGCCTTGATTCGTCCCAGCTCTCCCTTTCTCACGACTTCTTTCGCGTCCATATCTTTCCGAATTCGGTGGAAGAACATGCCAGCTATGACATTACCCAGTGTATAGGTCGGGAAGTAACCAAACCCCCCTCCACCCCAGTGCACATCCTGAAGAACACCCTGCGCGTCGTTCTCCGCCCTAATGCCGACATATTTGTCCATCAGATCATTCCACAGCGACGGAGCTTCGGAAACTTCTATCTCTCCGCCAATGAGCTTCTTCTCGATTTCGTATCGAAGCACTATGTGGAAATTGTAGGTCAATTCATCGGCGTCTACCCTGATAGGGCTTGGCTTAACGGCGCAAAAGTACCTGTAGATCTCGTCTTCGCTGTAGCCCGGGACGAAGGGCAAGTTCGCCTTTAATGTTGGGTAAATTAGTTCTGTGAAGTCTTTGCTCCTTCCGATGAAATTCTCCCAAAACCTCGACTGGGATTCATGAACACCAAGCGAGGTGGCCCTGGCGAGTGGCGTGTAGTCTAGGGATGGGTCGACTTGAAGTTCGTAGATCGCATGCCCAGATTCGTGAATAGTAGAGAACAAGGACTCCTTGAAGTCCTTCCCCTCGTACCTTGTCGTTATCCTCACGTCGTCAACCGACATGCTCGTAGTGAATGGGTGAGTGGAGACGTCTATCCTGAAGGTTTTCTCGGGCATTCCGAGCAGCTTGATGACTTCCATATTGACCCGCCTCATGGCAGCTTCATCATAAGCGACTGACTCCAGCGGGTGGGTGCTCGGAAAGACGCCCCCGGAGACGACTTTGTTGAGAATTCTCTTGAGGTTAAGTACGAGTGGTGAAAACACTCGGTCAACGTCATTCGTCGTGAGTTCTTCCTCGAATTTGTTCATGAGGGCGTTGTAAGGGTGACCTTCGTAACCCAGCTTCTCCGCCTCTTGCCTCTTTAGGTCCACTATTTTTTCCAAGTAGCCCTTGAACATCGGGAAGTCAGACTTTCTTCTTGCCTCCCTCCAGACAACCGTGGCTTCTGTAGTAGTCCTCTGGAGGTTCTCCAAGAGCTCTGGGGGGACTTTCGTGTAATAATCCAAGTCGCGTTTTAGGACTCTCAGGTTTCCCTTTTCGTAATCGTTCAGGTCACGCAGTTTTTCCGCTTTCGCAATAAGACCGGCCATATCGAGCATATGCTGTTGCTTTATCAGCGCAGCCTGGGCCTGCGCGAAACCCCTAGGCTTCGAGGCTCCGATGGGCATGTATGTCTCCATGTCCCACTCAAGAAGCGCAGAGACATGGTCTAGTGCCCAGATGGGTTTGTATCGTTCAATAATCTGATTGATGACCGGGTTCTTTGACATAAAACCGAACGCAGCCTTGCCTCCGTATATAACGGTAGTGAAGGGGTCAGAGGACCAAGCCGAAAATAACTTGGCGTCCTCTTAAAGCGGAAAGAATAATTGCCGAGTTACCTTTTGAGGCTAAAGCAACGAATCGTCAGCAGCGTCACATCGTGGAATCCATATGAGCATGGATGTTTGTTCTTGTGGTAGCGGAAAGAAGGCAACTGGATATTGTGAAGAATGCCGAATGAAGTATTGTGACGAATGCAAATTCACGCACTTGTACACACCGCCGCGAATGAATACCGCAGATTTCCTTTACGCAAGCGTAAACAAGAAAGATTAGCTGGGTCTTGGTGAGCGAGAACCGCGAACCTAGAGTTGGCCTATATTGAACCAAAAACCGCGCCTGGTCTACGACGGCATCTGCAATCTATGCACGAGCGCGGTCCGTTTCCTTCACGCCCTACGTGGAGAGCGGTTGGTTCAGTTTGTGCCGTTCCAAAACCTCAGCTCAGATGTCCAACGAACACACGGGCTTACCGAGGAAGCTCTGCGGGGACGTATGTACCTCATCCGCCAAGACGGGTCACTCGCCGGCGGTCCCGTCGCTTTGATGGAGGTATGCAAGCTCCTTACCCCGTTCAGCTTCATTTGCGAACTATTCAGAACTCCGATTACTCAACGACTATACGATTGGATAGCTCAGCGGCGCTACAGGATCTTCGGCTGCAGAGAATCATGTTACGTAGTCAGGTCAAATCACTAAACACGATATGAAAGAATGGATGCAAGGCTTCAGGAGCTTTTGAATACCAACTCAATCTCATCCGGATCGGAGATGAATAGTTGCCCCGAGTCTTGACTATGAACTAAAGCGCTATCGGCTAACCTGGAAGAGAGCTCGCTCAGATTCTTCTGCGGGGTTGTGATTGTGAAGTATTCCAAACCGGTCCAGTCCTTCTTGACGGGCTTTCCTCCGAGGCTTTCCCACGTGTTCATTCCGATGTGGTGGTGGTATCGCCCAACAGAGAGGAAGGCTGCGCTTTCATAGTAACGCATCAAATCCAGACCCAGCACGTTTCGGTAGAAGGCAATTGACCTCTGCAGGTCGGTAGCTTTCAGGTGAACGTGGCCTATTCTGGTTCCTTCAGAGACCGCATTCAAAGCATCCCTTTCTGCATCGTGTACTTCCCTCAGCAATGAGTCGAGGTCAAGGGGTTGAGTCGCCATATCCACATAGCCATCCTCATCAAACTTCCACTGACCTCTTGGCCTGTCAGTGTAGATTTCTATCCCGTTGCCTTCGGGGTCCGTTAGGTAAAGTGCTTCGCTAACGAGGTGGTCAGCGAAGCCGTCAAAGATGACGCCTGCATTTCCAATCGAGAGGTAGGCGGCAGCTAGGCTACTTCGATCTGGAACCAAAAGGGCATAATGATACAGCCCAGCAGCGTCGGACGGTGCCTTCTCGGCGTGGGGAGCATGCCTCAAGACTAGAACAGGCTCTCCGGACTTGCCAGGGCCAAGCTCCACAATGTCCTCATCCCGACGTAACACTGTGAGGCCTAAGTCCTTCTCGTAGAACGACAGCATCAAACCTAGGTCCTTTACTCTAAGTGAGACGGGTCCCAATCTCATGTCGGGATGGAGTTTGAAATCCGGTTGGGACAGGCGGTTCGTTCCTCCGGCTGCGGGACTATGCGTCTTGAATGATTTAAGCCAGAATATGCTGCAAGGGGTAATCCCGTGGCGTAATTGACCTTCGACCGAAAGAGTGAGTTTGGAGTTCAGCACTACGAGGTTTATCCAGATTCAGATGTTTCTTCGGAAGCTCGCGCATATCATACCGAAGTACGTAGGGACATGGTAAGAGATTTCCTCCGGCCTCATCTTTCCCTTGTAAATAACTCCTACGAGCTTAGTCATTTGCCAAAGGCTATCCGGCCTTGCATCCTCTACAAGTTTCGGTTTCAGCCTCATGATCGAATCGATTCGGCCTTTCTGAATTGCGTGTAGAACAAGTGTATCGTATTCCTTAGCTGCTTTGCGGTAACCATAGGGCCCAGACTTTTTGTGTCTATGCGCCTGGTCCGCACTAGCGATGAAAACCAATCGTTTCGCTTTTTTCTTGCTTAGTTCGCCGATCTTCTGCCATATCTTTAGATTATGTGGACTTGCAATTACGAGTGTCCGGTCTTGCTTTCCTAACCTCTTTTGCTAGCTGGCGCAATCCTTCCCTCGTTTTCTGAAACTTTCTTAGTGTAGACTTACTGGCAAGTTTCTCGATGGCCTCACTTCCGTGGGGTGCTATGCAAGCGTAAACCAGAGTCATCTCATTTCCCGATCAAACGAAGAAGATGTTTGTTGAAAGCATAGCGTTTTTAGCGTCCTAAGGTCAATATTATTTGATACTTGCGCCTTTCGTTGTACTATGCCCCCACTAACTGGCTGACGGGCTAAGCGTTCGGTGGAAGTCGTAGCCTGAATTGAAAGAGGAGAAAACATATTGGATCTTCAACCACACGTTGGGTATGTTAGCACCTACCCTCCCCGAGCATGCGGCATAGCAACTTATACTCGGGACTTGGCGCGGGCTCTACTGATGCGGGGTCGAATTTCCCGCTACCTTATTGTTGCAATAAACGAGGAGGATGGGAATCAATACTCGGACCCTAACGTTAGGTTCACAATTGACCAGCATGAGCGTGCACATTATCTCGCCGCGGCAGATTTCCTAAATCAAAGCGATGTTGACGTTGTGAATATTCAGCACGAGTACGGCATATACGGAGGAGAATGGGGAGAATACGTCCTCGAACTATGCAGGAATCTTGAAAAGCCCGTCATCACGACATTTCACACAGTGCTCCGAAACCCACCTGAAAAAGCACGGCGAATAAGGTCTGAGCTCGCGGAGTTAAGCGAGACTGCCATTGTGACAATCGAATCCGCCGCTAAGCTTCTTAAGAAACGCATTGGTCCTAACGAGGAGAAGATCAGAGTTGTACGCCACGGTGCAGCCCTACCTGAGCGTGGACACAATGAGTATGCAAAGCGGTACCTCGGGCTGCAGAGAAATACAGTGCTCGCCACTTGCGGGCTTATGAGTTCAGGAAAAGGCATTGAGTACGCAATAAAATCGCTCTCTTACCTGGTGAGGCAAAGGCCGGACTTGCTATACATGGTCATCGGTGAAACGCACCCTGTGGTGCGAAGGCATGAAGGTGAAGCTTACCGTGAAAAACTATCCTCACTTACGAAACGCCTTCACCTTGAACGCAATGTTCGCTTCGTAGACCGCTATCTACGCGATGACGAACTCTCTCTGCACCTTCACGCAGCCGACATATACGTAGCACCTTACTTGGGTAAGGATCAAGTTTCCAGTGGGACGCTGACCCTGCGCTTGGGCATGGAAAGGCGATTGTTGCAACGCCCAGCTTATTCGCAAAAGAGGAGCTCTCCGACAACAGAGGGCTTTTCTGCAAGTTCGCCGATGCACGTTCAATCGCCGAATGCGTCGAACGGATATTGGACGACGCCAGACTCAGGCTGCAACTAGAAACGAACGCTTTCAAGTACGGTCAGGAAGTGGGTTGGACAAGAGTGGCTGATCAATATGGTGACATACTTAGATCTGCAATCGGGATTCCCAGAACTATCGATGAAACTGCGGCAATTACTGAAGCTTGACCATCTCTTCGCCCTGACGGATGACAATGCGGTCCTTCAGCACGCGAAGTTTTCCGTTCCAGCGAGAAAGGAAGGATATACGGTTGACGACAACGCCCGCGCACTTGTTTTCGCAGTCAAAGCCCGAGCCTTCTGGCCAACACATCGCCTCCTGGACCTGCAACGCAAACTGTTAAGCTTCCTACTCCTCATGCAAGATGAGGATGGCAGGTTCCATAACCTGATGGATTTCTCCCATCGGCTCGTCGATACTCCGACAGTTGGAGACCATCTAGGCCGAGCGATCTGGGCAGCTGGCACAGTTATCAACTCGGATCTGCCTAATGGGATGAAGGCTTCCGCACGACTCATACTTGATCGAGCACTTCCTTGGGCCAGAGAGTCCTCTTTACCACGAACAATGGCCTATGCCTGCCTAGGTCTTTGTGAGCGATTCCGGGTCGATGCCGGGGACCACAATTTGAAAGTCAACATTGCTTCATTGGCTGACAGTCTTGTAGACTTGTATAACGCTAATCATGGGACTGATTGGAAATGGTTCGAGAACATCCTATCCTATGACAACGCCCGCCTCACCCAAGCCTTGCTCCTGGCCCATCAGTCACTTGGCACAAAGGAGTATCTCGAAGTTGCCGAGGAAACATTCCAGTTCCTGCATGACCTGACAACGATTGAAGGAAATTTCGTGCCCGTCGGTAGCCGGGGCTGGTACGTTAGGGGTAAGGAGAGAGCCCTCTATGATCAGCAACCTATTGAGGCAGGGGCGATGGTCGAGGCTGCGGCATTAGCTTGCAAGATCGCGCGGTCTAAAGTCCACGAAAGGGCTTTGCGCCAAGCTCTGGGATGGTTCTTTGGTCTCAACACTAAGTCCGCCAAGGTCTATGACGAGGCGACAGGAGCTTGTTATGATGGTATAACGGAAGCTGGCTTGAACGAGAACCAAGGCTCTGAATCCACGGTCTCCCTCCTGCTTGCCGTCGCGACGTTCCTAGAATGCTTTGCGTAAGGCGAGATTTTTGGTTAAGGGTTAGTTCTCTTTCTCCAGTTCGTCGAGGAATTCATCTAGAGGAGCGCTCGCAACACAAGAGACTTTGTCAGCTCCGCCGTAATACGATAGTAGTTCGCCATCTCGAACGACAGCTCCGTTGGGAAACACAACGTTTGGAACAAAACCCCTTTTCTCAAAATCCGTTTCAGGTTCAAGGATAGGTGCCTTAGTACGCGCAACCACTTTCTTCGGGTCATCTAGATCAAGCAACACGGCCCCGGCACGATATATACGGTCGAGGCTGACCCCATGATAAAGCACTAACCATCCCCGTTCCGTTTTGATCGGCGGCGAGCCGATGCCGACCTTTTTTTCCTCCCAGGGGAACTTCGCTCTCATAACCTCATAATCCTCAAAATGGGTAACATACTGTTTCCAAAAAGCTTTGGACTCGGTAAGAGATTCGATGTTCTCGAAGTAGGCGATCTGCACCTTCGACTTTAGCCGGTGCAGCATAGCAATTTTTCCTCCTATTCTCTCAGGGAAGATTACACAGTCTTTGTCATTGCGGTCTGGGCCAACCAACCCATATTTCTCGAAATGCGAGAAATCTTTCGTCGAAGCCAACGCTATGCGATGGCCTCGTCGGGAATAAGCAGTGTAGGTAACGTAGAAGGTTCCGTCGAAACGTGTTATGCGTGGGTCCTCACAACCGAACTCCTCCCAATCGCCAGAAGGAGTCAGTACCGGTTCTGGGGAGCGCACTTCCACTGTTTTCCCATCCAGTGTCCGCGCATATCCCAACCGGGAAACCCAATTACCATCCACGGCTCGGTATAGAAGGTGAATGGACTGGCCGTCAGCAATTGCCCCAGGGTTGAAGGTTCCACTTGTCTCCCAACCAATCTCCATTCTTGGAGCGATGATCGGGTTCTGCTCATATTTGGTAAGTCTCGGCATTCGCCATTCCTGCCCCGAGGGCGTCATGTTTGAAGGGGCGGTTCTCTCCATGCCTAGGAACTAATATTTAGTTTTGAGGCAGTAGGGGGTTCCTCACGCAAGCAGCCTTTCTGGCTTGTAAAGGAGCAGTACTAGAAACGATGCCTGGGAAGTAGGCGATTCAGCCATTAGTTGATCGATTTTTCAATATGCAGTCGAGCGCAGGAGCCTTTCCTTTCTGACTAGAAGAACCGAAGGGCTTAGGCCTATCCTTGTCCCAATGTCATCAAGAATTTTCTGGAACTTAACATGAGAAAGCCTGAGCCCTTTACGGCCCTTTGGAGGATAGGGGTCATTGAAAACGACGTGTTCTTCATCGGCGTCCGTTACCACAACCCAATGGGGGATGTTGAGCGAGTGTATGACCCCCATATGGACGAGGGCTATGGGAACAAACTTCTCACGAACTGCTCCCAGAATGTCCGCCACAACTGGCCGCTTGTACGTGACCGGCAGGTGCCTGTTCATGGCTCTTTGCCGGTTTTCCCTCATGCCGAATAGGCTGAGCTCGATTTCTTCGGGGGAAAAAATCCTGATCAGCCTCCGCTTCCATGCCTTGTAATCAACAATTCTCCTCCGTTGTGTTATTAGCCGTACTTCGTGGCCTGCGTCTGTCAGCGGAACAGATAGTCCGTATGGGTCGGCGCCTTTTATGCCGATCATGTTGCATTGGCGCCATACTTCAAACTCAAGTTCGCGGCCGATATCCAAACTCGGGTCGAAGTGCTTCATAACCATTAGCACGCATGCGGGGCCGCACGTGAACTCAGAACTCTGTGCGTAGTATGGGACGTTGAACTTCATGGTTCTATCTCTAGAGACTAAGAATTTCTCACGTGATGAACTATATCTTTAACGCCTGAAGTGTTCCCAGCCCTTCATCGCTATCTTGATGTCTCTTCCTGCGCGTGTCAACCGCACCCCAGTCGGTCCCCTTGTTACCACGCCGATGGGCCTCAATTTTCCGCGCGCAGCCTTCTGTGCAAACCCAAACTTTTCAGGTTTCACAGTGACAACAAGATGGTACTCTTCCCCACCGTACAGGGCAAGGTCTGTAGCCTTGTAACTATAACGAGCAGCAAATTCCTCCGCGGCCTTGCTGACCGGGACATTATCAATCCTAATCCCAACGCCGCTAGCTCTCGACAGCTCATGAAGGCTCCAAGCCAACCCATCGCTCGAGTCGATAGAAGCAGTTAGGGCGCCTGAGGCACCTAACCTAAGCCCAAGGCCTAATTCGGCGCGTGGATTGTAAACTGCCTGATACAACGGGCGCGCTAACCTACCCGGCCGGATCCTGTGGTCGAGCAACGCCTTCAGCCCTGCCGAGGTTGAACCGAATTCACCGCTAACCGCAACTATGTCTCCAGCTCTCGCACCAGACCGAAGGACCAACTTGCCTTTGTGGGCTATCGCGAATAGTGCGAGGGATATTGTCAAGTCCATTGATTCATTGGTGTCCCCGCCGACCAGCGGGAACCCGTATTCCTTCGCAGTGCTCCCGAGTCCCGCCGCTATCCCTTGAACATCTTGTTTGGTTAGAGTGGCTGGAAGGCCTAACGCTACGAGCCCGGCCAGCGGGCGGGCCCCTTTGGCTGCTAAATCGCTGACGTTTGAAACAACTGATTTGCGTGCCACCTGCCGCATCGTCATGCCCGGGGGGATATCTGTGCTGCCAACCAGCATGTCCGTCTTCAGCACCGCAACTTTTCCATCCGGCAGTCTCACCGCAGAAACATCGTCGCCGAAACCGACAACAGTATTCCGACTGGTGCCCAGGAAATGTTCCAGAATGCGAATTATCCGAAGTTCACCT
>JAHFFU010000017.1 GCA_023247835.1 Candidatus Bathyarchaeota archaeon | reverse complement strand
TGGGCTCATGGAATGGTCGACGGGGTCTCCGATCAGACCGTACACCACCGTCTTTCCAGAAATCGTTCGGTTATTGAACTCCAAGTATTTGCCACACACTTCGAAGATTGTCGATGGTCAGTTGGCCGTCGGCCGTCTTGGAGGCCTCGGCGAGCGAGGCGAAGGTGAATTCCGCGCCAAATAACGGCGAGAGGATTCTCGATGGAATGCCATGATTCCCCATGGCAAATGATACTAGCCTAGTTTCCGCCGATTTCTCATCGAGAAAGCGCAGTATGCTCAGGTTGTCGTGCGGGTGAAGCGCGGTCGTAACGACCTTGCAGATATCGCTCCCAGCCTCGATTTGCGAATCCAAGACCTTTTCCAATTGATCTGGTGACGGCGTTTTCGAGAAGTCATGGAAAGAGACGATTACCTCTGCACCAAGCGATTTCACTTTTGGGACCGTCGGCTTGGTTTGAGGAGAAGCAAGGTCTACGTCAACGAATTCAAAGCCTGCAGAGGCTGCTCCTAGGAGGAGCTTTACCGTCGTGGCAGCATTTCGATTCGATTTGTCGGTAGCTATCGCCGGGAAGGTTTTCTTCCGTGCAATATCCTCAAGCGCTCCAGAGTTGCTTAGGTTGTCGAGCCGAAACTCTACTAGGTCCGGTTTCTTTTGGGATATCAGCCCCAGTAGTTGGTCGATGTTCTCACTTCCATCTACCATGATTGAGAGGCATATCTTGGAGGTCAGCGTTCTATCACCATTTCATCGGCTACCAATGTCCCAAAATGCCGTCCGCCTTCCTCGACCCTAACCAAGACCTCGTCGCCCGATTTGAGTTCCGAGACCGACTTCGAAGCCCCGCCGGAGACTAGGCGCACTGTCTCCGCGTTCTGCACTATGAGCGAGAATGATCGCGCGTTTACTTCTATTTCAACGAGAATCATGGGCCTCCGTTCGATTTTCACCCGCCCGATGTGCCCCGGTCTTGCACGCCCCAACCGGTTCACAATCAGGATTTCATCCCCTGCTTTCAGTTCGGAGAGGTAGCGAGTCTTGGAACCTGGCGTGAGAACATAGGAGGAAACAGGTCCCGCGTTGACGCGGAAGGGTCGTGGTTCAACATGTGGGTTCTTGTGGACCTCCGCTTCCACCAAGAATAGTCCCGAGGATTGGGACCCTACAAGCATGCCCTCCCCCTGATCCATTATTTCACACGTGTCTACACAGACTCTCGCGCCTGGGCCGATTGGTTTGACAGACACAACTCTTCCTTTCACGAGAGTAACAGTTTCTTCCAACTGTTTCAGAAAATGGTCCATTTCTTCTATGTCGTTCGGCGAACTTGGGGTGATGACTACTCCGTCAACTCCTAGTTCCAGGGTGTGCAACGCAACTTTTGCGTCACTGAGGCTTGGGACATCGGCTAAGAGAGTGATTTTGTCCCTAGTGCGAGCGATGAGGTTCTCCAGCGGGATGATTTTCCAGTTGGGGCAGCGGACTAAGAAGTAACGGATGCCGAGCTCAGCGAGGTGAACGACCTTTTGCTCATCTGACCTATCCTTTACCACAACCTCAAGGGCCGAGTTGCCTGAGACGCCTTTATCCAATGTATAATGTTCTGATAGGATTTTGATTTCGGAACGTTCGTCTGTGGAAGCTGTCTTGAGTTTCAAGCCACTGGCAAGTGGAAGGTCAAGCGGGGAAAGTACTGCAACATCACAACGCCCCTCAGCCGCTTTCAATAATTCTACTTTTTGGGTTGAGGGTGCATGAGGGTCGATTCTGAGCCACAGTTGTTTCATTAGGATGCCCCCAGCAGTTTCATTGCGTTCTGTGCGCTAGCGCCTTGGTGAACAATCGCTGATAAGGCTCTGCACATGGCTTCTGGCTTCTCGTGTTGGAAGACGTTTCGACCAAACGAGAGGCCTGCAGCACCCGCTTTGACAGAGCTCTCTGCGAGTTCAAGAACTTCCAAATCGGTTTTCATTCTGGGCCCGCCGGCAACGACTACCGGAACGGGACATCCACGAACGACTCTCCGGAAGCTCTCTTCGTCCCCCGTGTAAACTGTTTTCACTATGTCGGCCCCTAGCTCTGCTCCAATCCTAGCGGCGTGGGAAACGACCTCGAATTCATGTTCGCTCTTTATGTTCGGACCTCGGGGGTACATCATTGCAAGCAGTGGTATCCCGTAGGAATCGCATTGTTCAGATAAGTTTCCGAGAAACGCAAGCATCTTATCCTCCTCTTCAGAACCGATGTTTATGTGTGCGGAAACCGCGTCCGCCCCGAGCCTGACCGCTTCCTCGAGCGTGCACACACCCACTTTCAGGTTTGGCTTGCCTCCGAGTTTAGTTGAGGCAGAAACGTGGATGATTAGTCCAGTGTTGTGAGTGTCTACATGCTTCGCTATGCCTTTGTGCATTAGGACAGCGTCGGCCCCACCGTTTACGACTAGCTTCACTGTTTCCTGCATGTCTTCTAGTCCTCGGACTGGGCCGATGCTGACGCCGTGATCCATGGCTATTATGAAAGTCCTTGAATCATCTCGGATGATTCGTCGTAGCCGCCTCGTCTTACCAGATTCCATTTCGATATCACCCTCAGATGTACCCTTGCGATTTCATCGATTCCGCGATGAGAATAGCACAGCCCGCGGCGCCACGAACTGTGTTGTGGCCGAGAGCCACGTATTTGACGCCGTCAAACACCGGATCCTCCCGCACACGACCCACCACTACTGACATCCCATATCCTTCGTTGCGATCGAAGCGTGGCTGCGGTCTATCTTGCTCTGCTCTGACGACAAGTGGTCGTTCAGGAGCAGAGGGAAGTTTCAGTTTCTGTGGTTCAGCGGTGAATTCAGCCATGCATTTGACCACTTCTTCTGGCTTTGCGGGTTTCTCTGTTTGAACGAAAACCGCTTCAGTATGACCGTCAATTACTGGGACGCGGTGGCAACTGGCTGATACGTTGAATTCAGCTGACCGTCCTATATTGCCGAGGATTTTCTTAGTTTCACGTTGGACTTTTTCCTCTTCCTCTTTTATGAATGGGATTACGTTGTCGATTATGTCCAGTGAGGCGACGCCTGGGTAGCCTGCGCCGGATGCTGCCTGCATTGAAGACATGACGACGTTCTTTACGCCAAAGACGTCGCAGATTGGCTTTAGTGAAAGGCTGAGGACGGCTGTGGTGCAGTTGGGGTTAGTGACTATGGCGCCGTCCCAGTTTCGTTTGCGTCGTTGTTCGTCTATGAGTGTGAGGTGGTTGAAGTTCACTTCGGGGTTCATTAGTGGGACGTCGGGATCCATCCTGTGTGCCGAAGCGTTGCTAACTACAGCATAGCCGGCCTTTGCGAAAGCCTCCTCAGTACCAGTCGCTTGATCAGCGGGTAGGGCTGAGAAGACAACGTCTGCATCAATTTCCTTGGGATTAGAAGGCCGGACGGTCAGTTCAGCGATTCTTTCTTTTAGCCTCGTTTCCATTCTCCAACTGACCGCTTCACCATAACGCCTTCCAGCGCTCCTTTCGGAGCCTGTCAGAGTCGTTACCTCGAACCACGAATGATCATTCAATAACTGTACGAACCGCTGGCCGACCAGCCCAGTGGCTCCTAGGATTGCAGCCTTCACTCTACAACTCGCCCCTCACAACTTGCTTCATGAGGTTCAAGGCCAACTCTTTCTCATCCCAAGCAACGAAAAAAAGGATGCTGGAGGCCAGCGTCAGCATTCCGAAAATATTGATCCCATTTTCGCGAAGACGGCTAGATATTCTCCCTATGATGCCAGGCGTATCCTCCAACCCAACACCCTTCACCTTCAGGAAAGCCAAGTTCGGCTGAACCGCCATTGCAAGCGCTTCACCGTATCTGGTGACCACATCATGGACGCTTGTGAGCAGAGGATTGGACGTTGTTTGTGGCACGTAGAAGATTACGGAGTCAAAGTTCGCTGAGAGCCCATGAAGCATCGAATGGTTCCTTATCTCACGTACTACGCTGGCCAGTATGTCGGGGTTCTCGGAAATTGCCTTGCCCGTTATCGTGATCGCCATCGCGGGAGTGCTGCTGGCAAAGGTAACTTCAATTTCGCCGGAAATGCCGCCCGTGATAATCGTTCCGTCAGCTTCTAAGTCGTCTTTGTTGTGGTTAATCACCTTGACCGGTATTTCCGGATCCTTGTATTTCAGCGCCTTTCTATGGATGAACTTGGTTCCGGAATCGGCCAAGCCGATGAGGGTGTCGACGTCTATTCTCGCAAGCTTGCGGGCTTTCGGAATGATTTTCGGATCGGCGGTGAGGATTCCATCGGCGTCAGTAACAATGACGACTTCGTCAGCTCCGATGGCTTTGGCGATAATGAACGCCGTCGTATCGCTTCCCCCGCGTCCGATGGTGCTTATCTTGCCCCCCGTTGAGCGGCCGACGAAACCGGCGATTACAGGGATCGTACCCCAGTCGAGGAGTGGGACGACGTGCTCGCGAATTTTCTGCAAACACAATTCGAGTATCGGGTTCGCGTCAGAGAAGTGGTCGTCTGTTATGATGGGCCACTCGGTGTCTGTTGGATCAAAATATCTTGCATCGAGGCCTTCGGCCTTGAGCGCTGTAGCGAAGATTCTTACGCTGGTTCTCTCGCCCATAGCTAATACATCATCTAAATCGGTCTTGTCTGGCGTCTTTACTGAGTCGTGATTAACTAGCCCGATTAACTGGTCGGTCATCCCGCCTATGGCTGAGACGACAACGACTAGTTTCGTGCCCTTAGCCGTCTCTTTAGATATTAACCGGGCAGCTTTCGCAATACGGTCTTTGTCGGCTAAGCTTGAACCGCCGAACTTGACTACAATCCTACGCGTCTTTTGTTTAGGTGAAGCATCTAAGGTTGGCCTAGTTACATTCTGGAGTTTTGTGGGCGAAGAAATCTTACTTGGCAGAGTGTGGGGTGTGTTCGAGCCAGTAGCCCTCACCGTAAATGTGGTCACCGTGCATTTTACCAGCCGTTTCCTTCATGCTACACCCCTCGGTAGCTCACGGCATCCCACGCCTGTGACTTAAAAGAATTCCTCAGCAAATCTACATAAACATGCATCGAAAGACGGTTTACATTCCTATGTACAGACGTTCGGCCAGGAATTTAGGAAGCCCGGCTCGGACGATTTTGTCTGCGACTGGATCAACGTCATACTCAACCCGTTTGATGTCGAAAGAGAATCTTCCTTCCGAAATAGTCAAGGTTGCGAAGCTTGCTCGAGGATCACCATCCCTCGGTTGGCCTACGCTGCCTGGGTTAGCCAACATTTCCCTATCAAAGGGATACACCATTGGAATATGCGTGTGCCCCAGTAAGATGATCTTGGCGCCGCCTTTCTCAATCAATTTCCTTGCGGCGGATTGGGGTATGCCTGGGAAAATGTATTCCGTGAGAGGGTCCCGTGGGCTACCGTGAAAGAGAGCCAAAGACGTGCCCCCCTTTTCCCACCTAGCTGAAGGCTGCAGTGTGGCCAAGTATTCACGATTCTGGGGTTTTATTTTCTTCCTCGTCCATTCGACTGCTTCAGCTGCATGGGACGAGAAGCCCTCGGTGTCGCCTGTAACAACCGCATAGTCATGGTTACCCATGAGCACTACGTTAGGCCCAAGCTGCCGAAGTCTCTCAACGACTTCGTTTGGTTGGGGCCCATAGCCAACCAAGTCGCCCAAGCAGAAGAGGTCATCGTATTCTGGTAGATTTGCGATGACGGCCTCAAGAGCGTTGAGATTCGAGTGAATATCAGAGATGACCGCGATTCTCAACGCGAAGCGCCATTAAGTCAGTGACCTGGGCGGAGAAATGGTTGGCGGTCTGACTCGGGTTAAAGCTCTAAGTCAATCTCCCCAACATAAGACAAGTCTTCGCCGCAATATGGGCAGAGCTGGAATTTTCTGTCGACCTTGTTTCCGCATTCGGGGCATTCTATTTTGAGTGGATATCTGCAGAAGGGGCAGACTGAAAAGTCAGCTGCAACCTTGCGGCCGCATTTCTTGCATTCTTGTTCACGGCTCTTTTCAACATCTTGCGATGGGTGCTCTGGGCTTTGTATGATGACTGGGAATGGTTGTCCAGAACCAGAAGACGATGCTCGAACGATGTTTTCGCGAAGGATACGGTGAAGTTGGTAGGCGTCAGCCTTCGCCAGGTTGCCGATCTTGATGTTTTGGACCCCAGAGCGCATTAGAATTTCGACACTGGCCCTGCGAACCCCTCGGTCGAGTTTGATGTTAACCATGTTAGAGTAGGGGTAGTCAACGAAACTCTTCTTCAATCCCAAGCCGCCTGACTTTCGGATAATGATACGTTGGTCGCTTACGACAACGATCTCACTACCACGTAGAACCCAGATGACCTTCTCATCGTAGTTGATGAGATGTTTCATGTCGTCTGGGACTGGTAGCATTGCCAAGGAACGGAGCCTCATGAGACGGAAAACGGTTCGGTACCTTTGATGATAAGATGTATTGCATTACAGCATCAAAAAACCAGATAAGTGAACCGTGGAAACCGACCAAGACAACGCAATTCCACGAGCATACGTAAAGTTGGGTTAAGTAGGCTCAATCTGCCTAGTTGGCTGTGGATTCCCATGGAAATGAATCAAGTAACGATGGAGGTAAACACCAGGGTCTTCAGAATCAACTATTCGCAGCTTGAGAATGCCGTGATAGCCTTCTTCTTTGAGGACCGAATGCGCATGGGAACCCTTGCCATTGCTATGCCTGGGACCGGGGAAGTCGCTGTAGGCCGCTCCTCTGTGCTAGTTGGTGGGAAGTACATAATGACTAGCCGAGCCTTAGCGGAGAGGCTTGCCGGCAAAAGCGGAAAAATCGCGCTCGTTTCACTGTTCACCGAACTTGACGAGGCTGAAGCTTTTCGGATCTACGCAAAACTTCTCGACAAAGTTCAGCTATCGAGGCAGAGCTCGGAGAAATCTTTTCGGCCTGACCCATCAATACGACAGAACATTTGAAAGCGGAGACTCGCCTAGAACCTGCGCTGCGGCCTCAGCCACTTGTTCACGATATTGTTCCTTAGTGTAGACCCGAATTATGTTCATGAAGACTCGTAGCACGTCCACAACCTTCGACAATTCAGTTATCTTCTGGTGGACCTTCTCACCTGAACGGTTCTTTGAGAAGATCGGTATGTCGAATGGCCCGATGTCCATGGCGCGATGATATGGCACGGATGCAAGCGAGGGGACGTCAATTCCGACCTCAGACACTGGGACCTTCGCTTTGACAGCTATCTCCTCCTCGAGTTTCAGGCGCACGTTCTCGTTGGTGAAAACACTTGAGACGAGTTCATCTTTCGCGAAGAAAGTCTTCTCGTATGCGCATTTCAGAAGCTTCCTTTCTGATAGTTCCCTTATGATTTGGCGGGACTTCGGATTCAGAAGCAGTTTCGACCAGACGGTGTAGTCGTCCCATTCCAAGTATTCATCTGGCGTTTTCACCTTGAGGATCTGAAGGTCTTCCTTGGCAGCGTCCAATGCTTTGAGAATCATCATTTGAACCGCCCTGCAGGCACGGTGGAAGTATATTGCCCTAAATGACTCGAGCCTTGCTAGGATCAGGCTCTCCAGTGTGGGGAGTGCCGTTATGTCAACCGCCAAGTTGCCGTCGAGGATGTCCATGGTGTATATCAGTCGAAAGACATCGACCGACCCATAACCTGCGCCCGTATGGTAGGAGTCCCGAACGACAAAATCCATCTTGTCTACATCGAAAGAGCTGTTGATTATTTGGCCAAGGAAACGCTTGCCGGGCCTTGAGAGTTTTCCAACGGCCAGTTCGCTCAACTCCTTCGCATCGAACCCCTGCGCCTTGATGACATCGGTCAAAGCTGAGTTAGCTATGATCCAGGTTGACATTTGCTCGTGATTTCGCCCCAGATACTTGAGCAGAAAGGGTTCGAAGAGGTGCGAAAACGGTGCATGGCCAACATCGTGCAATAAAGCGGCTAAACGTACCTTCTGTCTTTCCTCAGCTGAAAGTTCCGTCGGAAGATTCTCGACGACTACACCAGCTAGGTACATCGCCCCCAAGACATGTTCGAATCTCGTGTGATTCGCGGCGGGGTAGACGTACTCCGCCCCGGCGAGCTGCCTGATCCGACGTAGCCTTTGCACGGCGAGAGTGTCGATAACATTCCGTTCAACTTCAGTTAAGCGAACGTAACCGTAAATGGGGTCCTTGATGAACCCCCAGTACGTACTGGGGGTTTTATGCTGGCTCATCTGTTATCAATCCACTGCCAGAGGACTGCGAAGCCGAGATTCAAACAATATTGAGCTCCTGGCGTTATGAGGATAACCCTTCCCGTTAAGCAATGAAAGGTGGAAAGAAACGCTATGAGTATACTAGGTTTTGCACATGGATGTCGCCTAACATGCAGATTTTGGGAACGTAGAACGACTCGCAAGCCCACGATGAAGGTGTGACCAGTATGCCCGTCACGCGGACTGCGTAGGTGCCGTTCGGCGCGGTTGGCCAGAACTGGCTGCCGTCAATGTTCAGGAGCCTGTAGTATTGCGGCGGAGGGTAACACCCCATTGAACCTGTGCAGCCGGTGCCGGGCGGAATGTAGAGGTACGTGAGAATGAATGAAGGCGCACCGCACTGGGGGGAACATTGTGGATTTTCCACCGCCGTGTAGACGTAGCCGCTTGTTGTAATCGACACGCCTGTGACAGTAGCCGACCACTGCGTGGAACTGCGTATCACCGTTGCGCTAGACGCAGTTGCGGTTCCAGAATCATAACCCACAGATGTTGAGGTCGTGAGTTCTGACGTGGAAATTGAAACGACATGTATTGCCACCTTGCCCTGCATGCAATAACTTGCCACGCCGTTATCGTAGAAGCCAGTCACGGTGACTCTGGTTCCAGCAGGCGGGTAATGAAACCAGTCGATCAAGAGATATTGCGTTCCGTCGTTAGCTTGAAGGATTACGCAACCGGCTTCGACGCCTGGCTCCAATGTTCCTGTTACCGTAATTGAGTTCGAGTGGTGGTTGATCAAAGGCCAAGCGAAAGAAAGACCCGCCACGAGACCTGCCATAATAAGAATTGAAGCAATTACGACGCGCTTGTTCAACGTTCATCTAGGACAGAGAGAGGGCGATGCAACGATAAAGCTAGAGATTAGAACGGTGGATCTATAGTTTAGAAAATCGGCCTCAAACCACCCGGGCCTTTCCAAATCATGAATGCGCGTAAAATCAACCTGAACACAGCTCGCAAGACCAACATTGACCGACCCGAACGAAAATCAACCAATATTAAGGCCACTTGGGGCTGGAGCCCCCGGGTTCATCGATATGAAATTCGGGCTTCAGCATCCCAACTTCAGCTATGACGGAGAAGGTCCACAGCTTGTTGATGGGCTCAAGAGAGTCGTGACTCGCGCCGAGAATCTCGGCTTCGATTCGTTTTGGGTTATGGACCATTTTCATCAGATCCCCTATGTGGGAGAAGTCCACGAACCCATGCTTGAGGGTTGGACAACACAAGCTGCGGTGGCTGGGTTCACTTCGAAAATCAAAGTAGGAACGCTCGTTACCGGCATCGTGTACCGTCATCCTTCTGTTCTAGCAAAGATAGGGGCAACTCTAGACGTGTTGAGCAAGGGCAGGCTGTTCATGGGCATAGGTGCCGCCTGGAACCAGGAAGAAGCCACAGCCTACGGAATTCCTTTTCCCCAGGTTGAAGAACGCATGCAGCGCCTCGAGGAGGCCGTACAGATTATCCGCAAAATGTGGACGGAAGACCGGGCCAGTTTCGATGGGAAATTCTATCGGATTCGAGACGCGTATTGCAATCCGAAGCCAATTCAGAAGCCTCATCCGCTGATAATGATTGGGGGGGCTGGTGAGCGGATGACTTTGAAGATCGTTGCAAAGTACGCCGACGCATGCAATCTGTTCGGCTCTCCCGACACTATAAAGAGGAAATTGGGAATACTGCGCGACCATTGCCAGGCTGTGGGACGAGACTACGACTCTATTCTGAAAACCAAACTAGGCCATGTGATGCTCGATAGAAACAAAGAAAGGCTCGAGGCAAGGGTTGCGGAGGCCGTCAAAGAAGTACCTGCAGAGACGAGGAAGGAATGGCTAACGTACGGAACCCCAGACGAAGTCCGCCGCCAGCTGGAAGCTTTCAAAGATGTCGGGGTCGAATATTTCATAGTGAATCTGGAAACAGGGCGAGAGCTTGAAGCTCTGGAGCTTTT
>JAHFFU010000174.1 GCA_023247835.1 Candidatus Bathyarchaeota archaeon | reverse complement strand
GATCTGATGCTCGCTGTATTTGCTCTTTCGCATTCGGGCCTCCTGGCGTCATACTCGCCCGGAAACCTCTACTTTTCAATGGTCCTGTTTTTAGGGGTACTTACAGGGGAATCGACTTCGCTGCGCCCTCTAAAGATTTCTCTTCACGTGAAAAGTAACAGTAGGCTCTTATTTGTCTCCATTGAGAACGAGACTAAGGAAGCGATCTTCTTCCTGGAAGATTAGTCCTCTTTCGCGCAAGAATCCTATTTCTTTGTGGGCATCAAATCCCGCAACATCACTGAACTCTCTAGCCACATCACCGACTCGTTTCGCCTTATCAGCTAAGAAGTTTAGTATTCTCCCGCTGACCTCTCCTATGCGGTACTCTTTTACCTGACCTGAGCGTGAATCATTAATTATGTTTTTGTCCCCATTCCCGCAAAGGAGGAGTTTTGGAGGAACCTGGCCGTCATCCTTCCAAGCGTCTACCCAGCGATCAACCCTCTCTTTGATTCTCCCGATCCATTTAGACATCGTTTGCGCATACTCCGCGCCAATGTGAGAATCAGCAAAGTAATAAGCCAGATTATCCAATGCCTCGTCCGGGAAGGGGTAAATCAATGAATAGTAATCTAATGGGTGCAAATCCAACCCATATTCCTTACTCTTCATGAAATAGGGGCTATAACGGTCAAATCGTACGGGGTATACGCCCGTGGGCGGAGGTAGATGTGTGAGCAGGGGGATGTCGTCGAGGTACTTCCGGTACACTTCTTCACCCTCGCCTGGAAAGCCAATCAGGAGGTTCCAGGCGGGTTCGACGCCATACGTTGCACAGAACTTCAGGAGGGAGAGGTTTCGGAAAGACGAGGTTCCCTTCTTCATCAACTTCAAGGTCGACGTGGCTAAGGATTCTATCCCTGGTTGAATGGCTTTTACTCGTGCCTTGGCTAGAGTTTGCACATCCGACTCGCTCAGATCAGCTTTCACCTCATAGAAGATAGACATGTTTTCCGGCGTCTTGAGGAAAGGCAATACTTCCTGAAGGTAACTTTTCGGGAGGATGTTGTCCACGGATTCCAAACGCGAAACTTTTGGGGCATATTCAAAGAGAGACTCGAACTGCTTAAGGGCCAGCTTTGGGCTCATCGCTCGATATGCCATAGACATTCCGTTTAACCCGCAAAACGTACAATGGGCACGTTCACCCCACCAACAACCGCGCGAAGTCTCAAACAGCAGGACCGGCTCGATCTCGCTTTTCGGGAAGTTTTCTGCCAACGTGTGCAGGAACGGCTGGTAGTCCAGGTCTATTGGCACATCAATGCTCAGCTCTTCCCCAATCGCTTCAGGTCCCGACTGAAACAGGTAGTTCTTCTTGCTGAACACCCCTTTTATCGAGCTACCTTTCCACATCTGCTGATCCAAACAGTGTCCCACAAACTCCGGCAAACTTTTGAGCGCCGGTCCAGAAAACACGTAGTCAATCGGCTCGACATATTTGACTATCACCTGGCCCATCGGTGATTCACAATTAGCGCCCCCCATCACGATTGTGAGTTCTGAATTAGACTCTTTGAGCTTCCGGGCCAGCGAAAAACAGGCGGCACTCTGCATAAACATCGAGGTGAATCCGACGAGCTGCGCCTGATCGAGACGATATTTGGAGATCAGGCTGTCCAAGAAGCGATCAAGCCCACGACGCTTTTCCAGCACCTGGCTCTTGAGCGTATTCATTTCCTCCGTGTGAAAAGGAAAGTACCGGGACAGATACGCACCGGCATTATTGGGCAGATCGGGAAACGCTGCCTGACGAAAGAACCAATCCCCAAGGTCGGCATTTTGGGAGTCGGCGAAATCGATTATCAGATCGTAGAGCCCCAACCCCAGATAGTTAGCGAAGTCGTGATTTAGGTAGCAGACGTCAACCGATACCTGGTCTTTGAATCTATTCTCCACCACAGTTTTCAACTGTGTCAGGGCGATCGACGGCATTGCCGGATTAGCAAACGGCATGTTTATCAGAGCGATCTTGTACATCAGAGCCTCCTGTTGGTTTTGTACTGTTGCGAATTGTATTGACGGTTTCGGAAGGGTTGAGCTTTAGTTGGTCTATCTACCAGAGGCTCGCAAGCTCTCCACGAATAACTCGTGACCTCAGGCAACGATGATTTTGAAATCAACAGCCCACCTCAAAGGTGCGAGGCTAGCGCTGCGAAGCCTCCTCCATTTTCTTCCTGAGGCTCAGTGGCCGCATGTCAGTCCAGACTTCCTCGATGTAGGCGAGGCATTCCGCCTTCGTTCCGCTTTTCCCCACGTCATTCCAGCCAAGAGCGTTTTCTCTGCCGGCCGTCCAGATCGAGTACTGTTCTTCATGGTTGACGACGACCTTGTAGATAGTCGTGTCTTCTCTTTCATCTGTGCTCATGCCGTCTCCTTTAGCAATGGGTGTCACTGATTAATGATGGACTTGAAGAAACGCCCGGTCCGCTTCAATCAGTTACGGGACCTTCATGCGCTGCGCTCCCAGCCTCAGTCATCACTGATGACCCGAACAGCTCTTGCGCCCTTAACAATCTCTCCAGCACAGGCTCGTCTTCATCAGACATCGAACCAACCACCGCTACAACTCCTTCGCTGATTGACACCAATGTCACAACGTCGTTCCTGTTGACGTAGACATCCTGCGTCACCTCAAGTCCCCCCTGAGAGTTTCGCTTTATGATTGCTACAATCTTTGGCTCTTCAGCAGAAATGGTTACTTCTCCTTAGTGACACGGCTCCCAGTCGAATTCTTTAGTTCCAGAGTCAGATTCTTTCAGAAGCTACGCCGAAGCAAGTAAGACATCTTGAGGAAGAAGGTGCGTCCGTTGCGTCTGAACCCCGGTTCCAGTTGAGCGGTGAAAGGATTGAAGCCGTTGTGATTCAGATCGTCGTTGTAGCCGACGTAAAAGGCGGTCCCGGGATTGGGCGTCCAGCCTAACAGAAATTGCCCACGCACGTTGGCGTCAAGCGTGTTGTAATCAATCCGCGCCCGCGCGAAGGTGAAGCGAGTGAACTGGTAGGTTGAGCGTAGCGCGTAGATGTTATCGTCGAAAGCAACGAGACGTGTATCGTTGCGCACCAGTCGATCTTTAGTGTAATCGAAGTCACATCGCAGGGCGCCGGTCGGTTGATAGGTGATCTTCACGTTCGCGCGAAGCTCTCTTCCGGCTCCCGGATCTAGCAACGCATCCTGATCGACGAGCGCCGCTGGGCTGACGCGCGGAAACCTCAGCCCGGCGCCACGATCGAAGTCAAACGAATTCCATATATGGCTGACAGTGAAAGTAATTGAGAACTGTTTAGAAGGCGTCGTTTCGCCGTAGAAGATCACGCTGTGGCGGGAGGTGGAGCGTTCGGAGTCATTGCCCCGAAACGTCCCAACCGCCCCAAACTCGGTTTCGAACAGTCGCTCATAGCCGTTGGTATATCCGAAATTGAGCACAGTTTGACGCTTGAGGTTAACTCTGAACTGCGACGTGTTGTTCCAGCTTTGCATCCGTCCCTGCCAATCGAAATTTGTACCGGCGTTATAGAAGAATCTCCATGAC
>JAHFFU010000173.1 GCA_023247835.1 Candidatus Bathyarchaeota archaeon | reverse complement strand
GCATGTCACGAAGGTGCCTGCCATTATGTCAACCACGACCCACAGGAGATTTGGCACAGTCAGACAAGTCTTTCGTAGTTTTGATTTTGTCCCTTTAATGCCCCGGAACAGTTAGTTTAAGCAGCGGGAGGCTGCGAGGAGCGACCTTGTATGGGACCGCGAATTGGTTGGTTACTGGCGTATTGTAGTGGGATACCACGATTTGCAATCCTCAAAGTGGAGCAGATCCGAGATGACCTCACGAAGGAATCGGACCCAACACGTCGAGCCGTGTTCGCAGGTTACCTCACCAACCTTTTATAACACACTGAAAGTGTAATCTGAAAAATCTGCAGGTGCAAAAATGTCAGCGACCCGGCAAGCGCTCAGGAAGCTTCGCGGTTTCTTGGGGAAGTACATCAACCGTGAAGTCCTTGCCGGTCGTGTTGAAGGGAGCCGCAGAGTTGTCTCAGGCGTCTCCAGGGGAGCTGTTATAGAAGCTATTGCACTTGGAATGATTGTTCTCATAGCTGTAGCGGTTCGCATTATGCCGATCCGCTGGGGATTTTTCCTGAACGAATTCGACCCGTACTTGCAGTGGCGAATGGCGCAGTATGTCGTAGATCACGGTTTTATCTCGTGGTTTAGGTGGCATGACACGATGAGTTGGTACCCGTACGGCGCGGATATGCCTACATGGAATCTGTACGGTGAAGCCTTCGTCGTAGCCGCTATCACCATGTTCCTACATGACGTGGGCGTAAACGTCAGCACCTTTGTGGTCGCAGTAATATTTCCTGTAGTCGCGGGAACCCTGACCGTCCTAGCGGCCTACTTTCTCGGAAAGGACTTCTGGGGAAAAGGCGCAGGCATGTTCACCGCCCTGTTCTTGGCTTTGAGCCCCAGCAGCATTGGCCGAACCCAACTAGGGTTTCTCCGGCATGAGCCACTTGGCATTCTGCTAATGATATTGGTCTTCCTCTTCTTCAGACGGTCAACTCTGCCTGCTTCTTCGACGCGTAAATCGCTGATATACGCAGTCTTAACTGGGTTTTCACTGTTCTACCTTGCTGCCTCTTGGGCAGCCTCCTATTTTCCGCTCGACCTGCTGGTTCTCTACTCAGTCGCCATGGCGATTATGGGTCGTTCTTCGAAGAAGCTGTTCCTGAGCTATTCTGTATCCATGGGAATATTCCTGCTCTTTACTCCCTTCTTAGTTCCAAAACTTGGCTTTAGCGCACTCACCGATTTCACTTGGCTCGTGATCCCTGCTGGGGCGATGGTCCTTCTTGCTCGCGAGGTCTCCACATATATCGGTAGCGCGAAACAACAGATTTACACGCTAACAACGGTGGTAGTTGCAACCGCCGCAGTGGTTACCCTTCTTTCCTATTTCCATGTGGTTTCTCTCCCCTATGGCAAATTCTATGCGGTAATAAATCCTTTCGTACGTGGTAATGTCCCAATAATTCAGAGCGTAGCGGAACACCAGCCAGCGACATGGGGTTCATTCTTCTATGAGTTTGGGGCGCTTATTTTCCTGATTTTGTTCGGGTTTGTCTTCATCTTGCAAAGGGCCAGGAATGACGATATATTCATCGCCCTTTGGGGACTCACAGCGGTTTATTTTGCAGCCTCCTTCGTCCGTCTGACCTTGATTCTTGCTCCCGCCTTCTGCCTCTTAGCGGCCATTGGCACTGTGGAGCTAGGGAAACCTGCCGTTGACATTGTGCGCGAGGCGGTAATCTATCCGAAACACAAGACTCGCGTCATAACTAGGATTGGCCGAGAGTTCGGTGTTGCCATCTTCCTAATTCTGCTCATAGCGATAATCCCTACCTTTTGGACGGCAGTGCGTGGCTCATACCAACCGGCAACAATTGTCACTTCGAGTATTCCTACGGCTCCAACAGGTGGGCAAGAATTGAAATATGCTGATTGGCTTGAGGCATTGTCATGGATGCGACAGAACACGCCTCCGGGGTCGGTCGTTTTCGCTTGGTGGGACTACGGATACTGGATAACCGCTTTAGGCGATCGGAGAAGCCTCGCAGATAATGGCACCCAAAACTCCACACAGATAAGTATCATTGCTCAGACCTTCCTTGACAACAGTACTCTGGCATTACCTAACCTCTCTCGCTACAACGTGTCCTACGTGGCCATCTTCATCACACCATCAGGAGGCAGTCAAGGAGGGTACCAAGGGTTCGGTGAGGACGGGAAATGGTATTGGATGGCACGCATCGGAAATAACACGATGTGGAACAACTACAAGGTCATCTACGTTGAAAAATTCACCAACCCTCAGAGTAGTAGCAGCGCCTCCTACATCCAAATGCTCGTAGACTCGAAAGGAAGAGTTGTAAGTAACGATACGATTGCGGAAAATAACCAGCTCAACGACCATACCATGCTCGGCTACATGATGGCTGCGGCGACGAATCCCGCTAATACCCAGCCGTCTCCAAATTTCAAACGCGTATTCTCTTCGTCGAACAACTTCGTATTCCTGTTCCAAGTTAGAATTCTAAACCCAGTACACATGGCAATCGGTCCAATCAGGGGCCAGTTAACATATGGAGAACAAGTGGCGGTCACCGGAAATCTGACCGATGCCTCTGGAAACCCGCTAACAGTTAGCGGCCCAGAAGTCACGTTGGAAGCGTCTGGTGACAATGGCCAAACGTGGCAGGCAATACGGACTATCCCCGTATCTCCGAACGGAACATTCAGCTACAATTTGACTCCCATCGCCGGCAGTTATATTGTCCGAGCCCACTACCTCGGTACTGTGGGGCCGTACGCTGAGGGTTCCACTGCGCCTCAAGTGCTAGATGTCAAGGCAGCAAACGTCACTCTGAGCATCTCAACATCATCCTCATCTGTGGCTATGGGGCAGAACGTTACGGTGAAAGTTCAAATGACGCCCTTTGTGAGTGACGCTAACATTACGATATCTTACACCTTCGACAACAAGACTTTCGTTCCGATAGGAAGTGTAGTCATGAGTTCACCAACCATGAATTTCACCTGGACGGTCAACATACCTGGAAGCTTTACACTCGTCGCCACTTGGCCGGGAAATGGTAATTACAATCCTGCAAGGGCGGACGTCATAGTCAACAAGCAGTGACTAATAGGACAGCCTTTAAGCTCTCTAGCGGAAAGTTCAGCTTTTGCCAGGTTGCCGTAGCCTTGCATATTTGTCATGCGGAGAGAACTTTAGCGGATGAGGTGTTACCGTTACTCCTCCGCATTTGGGGCAGGTCTGTTTCAACGTGTAGACTTTGCAGGTTGGGCATTTTCTCAGAAGCCACTTCAACTCAGTTTGCGCCCTTCGCCGCCGAGCCCTTTGATCGCGGTCAACGCCTCATCAATGGCTAGGTTCAACGTCGCCTGAGCGTCCGTTATCTCCTTGCTCCTAACTTCGAACCTGTAACGCGGCGACCCTACCGTGTATACCTTGATGGTTGTTCCACGAGATTTCTTAACCTTCTTGGCTCCACGCAACGCTTGGCGAATTGCTTCCACTCCCTCCGTCTTGGCGCAAATTAGCTCCACAGTCCCAGTCACCTTCGCCTTTTCTAACCTGATCTTACTTCGCGCCA
>JAHFFU010000172.1 GCA_023247835.1 Candidatus Bathyarchaeota archaeon | reverse complement strand
ATTCTATTGGCCGCGGTTGGACTTGGAAGCCTTGCGGTAGGCTTGGCGTATACGGCCTATTCTGCCGCATCCTATGCGAACTGGGGTTGGCAGACACAGAACCAGCAAGGAATGATGAACCAATGGTCCCAGCAAACCCAGAATCCTTCGAGTTCTCCGATTACCCTCGAGCAAGCGACAGCAATCGCCCAACAATACCTTGCATCAACGCAGAATCCTAACTTGGCGATCAAGGGGATCATGGAGTTCCAGAACAACTTCTACATTATGTACTACGAGAAGGACACTGGGACTGGAGCCTTTGAGATGTTGATTTGGAAGCAAGCTCCGTCTTACGGTATGATGAGCGGCATGATGGGTGGTGGAATGATGCTTGGGGGCATTATGCCCGAAGCCGGGCCAAATATGATGTGGAACACGAAATATGGGATGATGAACGGGGGCATGATGGGGCAGGGAATGATGGGCCAAAGAAAACAGGCCTCTTCAACTATGCCCGTCATGAAGGAGAAGGCCCTCAAAATCGCACAGGCATATCTAGATGCAAACTTCAACGGCGCAAAGGTCGAGGAGGATGCGATGCAATTCTATGGCTATTATACAGTCGACTTTACGATGAACGGTAAGATTGCAGGTATGCTGAGTGTCAATGGCTACACAGGCCAAGTCTGGTATCACACTTGGCATGGAGCCTTCATCCAAGAAGTCGAGTTCGGCTAACGCAATGGAGATGAGACAGTAGCAATGTCAGAAACGGAAAGGCCAACCGCGGCGTTTGTGCTCTCGTTGATTGCTGGTATCTTCATTCTTCTCGGCGGTGGTATGATGTCGATGCTTGGTTACGGTTTCAGTGGTATGATTCCACACTGAGCTTTTCAATTTTTCTCGTGTTTGGAGTACAATCGAAAGGCTAACCTAGTCAATCCACGTAAGGCAGTGGTGAGCTCCTTTGTCAGGCCGCCAACTTGGACATATGGCCGAGACATATGCGTCAGATTTCCTAGAGAATCTCAGGCTCGATAGCGCACTCGAGGAGAGGTGCCAATTCTCCTGCGTGCTCTGGTCAAAAGACTACTGGGCCGGCCAAGCACACAAGGCAAAGATGAATCTACAATACTCCAAAGAATATTTGAGCGATTCCCAAGAAAATGCCGAATCCCTTGAGGCACAATTTTTAGATTCCGAGTTTCAAAACACAGTAGCCAAAGTTTACTCGCAGCTCTTCAGCGCAGAAGAAGAGTCTGGTGTAGCAAAGGACTTTCAGGGCTGTCCCTTCATGACTGCATGATTCGATATCAGAGTTGTAGGCAAGGAAATTGGTCGACATATTGTACGCGGCAGCTCTGGGAGTGATCGCAGGAGTCATTCCAGTTTACCTAGGGCTTATTCCAGTCTTTTTCTTAAGGAGAATATCACGAACGTGGACAGGCTTCCTTTCCAGTTTTGCAGCTGGAATACTACTCTTCCTTTTCGCAGACGTGATGCAAGAGGCACTGGAACTCTCGAAGACACCAACGTCAAGTCCATTTCTGTTAGTTTTGGGTCTAGCTCTCGGTTTACTCGCTCCCGCAATCGCATCGGTTCAAAAGAAAGGGACGAGCAAGGAATCACACTCAATCGGCTTGGCGGATAAAAATGCTAACAAGCGTTTCATAGCTTACATGATCTCGGTTGGCATAGGGCTTCACAACTTTGGCGAAGGTCTTGCGCTCGGGTCTTCTTATGCTGCTGGCGAATCAGGCCTCACAGTCCTGCTTGTTGTGGGGTTTGCGCTACATAATGGAACTGAGGGGTTCGGTATCGCCGCCCCCCTATCTGACGTAAAGATCGGGGTTAGGGGGCCTCTACTCATGGGTTTCGTAGCCAGTATTCCTACAATCTTCGGTAGCCTTGTAGGCTCCTTATCTTATTCCGCTGCAATAGGTGCGCTGTTCTTCGCTGCGGCCGCAGGGGCTCTTCTCTACGTCATTGTTCAATTCATCAAAATTACGTACTCTCTGGAGAAGAGCCTGAGTCACCTCATTAGCATAATGCTCGGCATTCTCCTCATGTACTTTACCGGATTACTCGTGCCATGATCTCTATGTGAGTCGGCTCCGCAGCGAACAGCAATTAGACAGCACGCTATAGGCTACTTAGGGTGCTTGTCCTTTTTTTGGGAAAGTGCGTATGGATGTCTCAAATCTCGCATATGTAGCGCTATGGGCTGCCGCGGTTTAACTCAGATTGGTCGATCTGGTGGTGATGATTCTTCGTGACCGATAGCGGGAACGTATGGACAGGCGGGGTCCTCCTCAAGTGGGTCTCGAAACTCTGCATAAGCTCTGGATCTTGAGCCGCCACATATCATGCGATACTCACACCTTCCACAGCGTCCCTTCAACTTTGAAGGGTCTCTCAAGGCAATGAGTAGTGGGTGTAACCTGTAGATGGAACTGAGGTTATCCCGAGGTAGCCTGCCGAGGCTGATGGGGAGAAATCCGCTGGGGTTGACTTCTCCATCGTGAGCGACGAAGACGATGCCCTTCCCATCTCCTGTTCGAACCAGCCTCACAGAAGGCGGGTTGCTTGGCTCACCTTCAAGATTCCGCAGTCTTGCCGTGAGGCGCTCGTAGAGTCGACCAGTCGGTGGTTGGTCGCCATTCTGACGTTGCATGCAAACTCGCCTGAAGTGGGGGCCTTCGGCGGTTCTTACTGGAATGCCGTAGCGTGTGGCATCAAAGAGGAGGTGCGCAACTTCCTCGCATTCCCAAGGCTCAGGGTTTTCGAGTGATTCGCCGCGGCCCGTTCGAATCAGAAAGAAGACTTCCCATGCGACCGCGCCCGCTTCTTTGGCTATGTGGAAAATGTCCGCCAGCTCGTTGATGTTGCTCTTCATCACAGTTGTGTTGACTTGCGTTCTTAATCCAGCCTCGGTTGCCATTCGAAGAACTCGAATGGTTTCACGCCATGTACCCGGAATACTCCGAATTCTATCGTGCGTTTCGGGAGACGCCCCATCGAGGCTAACCGACATTATATCGACGCCTAACTCCTTCAATCGCATGATCGATGCTTCATTCAACAAGGGCGTGGCGCTGGCGGCAACGGCCGTATAGATACCGAGAGCCTTTGCGTGCTCAATGAGGTCGAACAGGTCCGAGCGCATCAGTGGGTCGCCTCCGGTCAGAAGCAGCGCTGGGTGCGGTTCGCCGAAGTCCAGAAGACGGTCTATCAACGCCATCCCCTGTTCATGATTCAATTCACCCGGCAGACTCTTTCTGATGGCTCTGGCCCTACAATGTTTGCACGCCAGGAGACACGACTTTGTAGTTTCCCAGCAGACGAAGATTGGCCTCTGAGTAAGATCTGTACCCTGGATCAATGGAGGCGGCATCGAACTCACGTTGTCACAGACAACACAACTTAAAGAGCGTCGGGAGAATTCCCAATCCTGAAAACCACTACCCTAAAGCCTCGGACGGGACAGCCAAACAAAGCGAAACGCCTGGCCTAACCCAGTCTACCGCCGCAGAATCTGATGATAAAGTCTGTTGCAACTTGTTCAGCTTGCTGCAGGGACGAGGGATTAGTATTATTCGTTCTAGTTGC
>JAHFFU010000171.1 GCA_023247835.1 Candidatus Bathyarchaeota archaeon | reverse complement strand
GATTTCTCGCGAAGGTTCTCGGAGTTAAAGCTAGGCCAGATTGAGGGGCTCGGTAATGGGTTGGAAAATGTTTTGCTCTTTCTTAGAATCCTCTTTGCCGCGAAGAGTTTAAGATTCAGCTCAAAAGACACGTGTTAATGAGGCCACCACGTTGAACACGCGGGATTCAATTTTGGTGGCGAGTGTCTTGGGTTTGGTGCTCGTCGCATCCCATATTCTAGGGTTAATCTAGGTCCGCCCGAATCCGCGCGTCATTATCAGGCAGAAAGAGCACAAGTTGGCTGCGGGGTTAGTGGCCCAAGTTCCCTCTCTACCAGTTACAGGAAGAATCTGAATGCGGCGACGGCGAAGGCCATCGTGCCCACTTCATCGGCGCGTCAGTTCAATGAGGGAAAATTAACATTAGAGAAAGCCCCATACATTCAGTGTTGGTCGTCTGGACAACTACGACGTACCCTCAGACCAGTAACCCGACGCGAATATCGTGGAGGTTAGCGCGCGGAAGGGTTTCGGACTGCGCGCTTTGAGGCCTTACGGATTGACTCAAAAAGGTAACTGAGACGCCCTTAACGTTAGCAAGTACCTGTGTGCTCCGTCCCGAAACGATTTATTCCCCCCACCTCATGAACGGAGCGACAGAACTTGAAGAGAACGGTCGCACGGACGCCCACGGGCATTCCGGGACTCGATGAGATACTTGGCGGAGGGTTTCCTCAAGGACGAGTATTGTTGGTCTTGGGCGAACCTGGGGCTGGCAAGACAATCCTCTGTTCACAGTTTCTCGCAAATGGCATAAACAAGTTCGGGGAGAACGCACTCTTTGTTAGCATGGAAGAAGGCAAGAACCACTACGATCGTGAAATGAGCCAGTTCGGCTGGGATTTTTCCTCTCCAGAAAAAGAAGGAAAATTCACCTTCGTTGACGCCTCCCCAATAAGGACCATCCCTGGGGAAGTTAGGATAGGCAAGCTGACAATTGGAAAACAAGATTTCTCGTTGATCAGCCTCCTCGAAGTAATTCGCAGCAACGCCAAAGCGATAGATGCCCGGCGGATAGTTGTGGATCCCGTGTCCCTGCTGCTTTTCCAGTATTCCGACGAAACTCAGCGCCGAAAGGCACTCTTAGACATGGTAGAAGCACTCGCCGACACAGGCGCGACCTGCCTGCTTTCATCTGAACTCCATAAAGTTGGATTCAAAGGTAGAACGTTACAGATCGAGGAATACCTGGTCCACGGGGTTATTCTAATGCAGACCATTCCTGCGGGTAAAACTATGGAGCGCATTATTCAAGTGGAAAAAATGCGGGAAACACAGATCGACCGCCAACCCAGGCCTTACAGAATCACCGAGAAAGGAATCGAAGTGTACCCGAGGGAAAGTGTAATCTAAAAAAGAAGCGTGAGATGCGGAGAGCTTACTTCTTCTTTCTTCTACTGCGGCTTGATTTGGGGCTGCTCCTAGCGCCTTGGTTTGATGGCTCTGGTTCAAGCGGCGCTGGCGGGGGAGTCGTAAGCATCGTCCAACCTATCCACCCCGATATCACCAAAACAAGTAGAACGAAGAGTAGAACCGGTATTCCAATGGCCCACTGCTGCCAGTACGCAGGAAGCCCCATGTAAGGAGCGAAGAACGCGGCCAAATAAGCGATGGCTACGATAACGGAAATCATGAAGATCACAAAGCCGTAGCCCTGATCCTTACTCATCGAAACTCAAACTCGAGCGGCGAATACGCTCCGAAGCAAATATAAGCTTTGATAACGCCGTGATTCAAGCAAGCTGTTTGTACCCCGGCCTCTGACTCATTTGGACTGGCAGCCTCAGCGGGATAGTCGGGTCCCCAGCCGTGGAATCCGCTATTTCCTTCTCAAGGTCTGAGAGACTCGCGTTGTACTGTTTTCCATCCTTCCGGCGGCGAATTGCAACCAAATTTGAATCAACCTCCCGCTTACCAACAACCACGACGTAGGGTACCCAATTTAGTTCGGCATCACGCACGCGCTTGTCAACGCTCTCGTCTCGGTCATCGACGTCGGCCCTGACGTGTGAAACGCCGAGCTGGTCGGCTAGTTTGCGGACGTAATCTAAGTACTCAGGCTTAACGGAAATGAGTCGAACTTGTGTCGGTGACAACCACAACGGCAAGCTCGGTTTGTCCCCCCTCTTTTCCGTTTTCGCACATTGATCTAGCACTGTGAAAAGGTAACGTTCAATCGACCCGATCACAGCCGTGTGGATTATCGGCGGAAATTGCTTATCCCCTTTTTCGTCTACGTATGAGATGCCGAAACGTTTTGCGTTGCCGATATCGATTTGGAAAGTTGCTATCTCTCGGGGTCTCTCAAGCTCGTCTATTATGTGGTACTCTATGTTGAGGACCCAGTAGTATATCCCTTCAGGGACAAAGTTGAGTAGGGCAGGTTTTCCTTCCCGCCTTACCAGCTTCATTACATAGTCTTTGTGAGATTCAAGGAAGCTTTGCGTGATGTTGTAGACTGAAACGTAGTCCCTGCCTAACTTCCCTATCTCTTCATAGATCTTATCATGTAGTTTGAGCGTGACACTCATTGCTTCTTCAAGGTTCTTGCAGTAGATGTGGCAATCGGGCATGTGTAATTTTCTTAACCTAAACGAGAGGAGCAATTCTCCGCTCTGCTCCAGGCGGTAAGAATCGGCCACCTCAAACGTTCCAAACGGAAGGTGCCGATAGCTCAATGCCCAGTTCCTCACCGCTGCAAACTGCTGGTGGCATGCAGCATATCTCATAACGAGACTCTTGTTCTCGACTTCGAGTCTGTAGAGTCTTGACCCGAAGAGATCTGCGTGTTCTTTCACGGCTGGGACGGAGAGGTCGAACATATTGGTCCCTTTTACTTGGAGGATCGGTAATCCAACAGAGTTCACTGCGCTCCATGAATATTCACTGATGAGGTCAAAGATCATCACGCCTTCAGGGCTGTAGCGCATGTGGCCTTGGTCCGAGAAGTTTTCCCATTCGATGCCAAACTTCTTGCAGTATTCTAGATAGCGCGGTTCCCCACCGGGCAGCCCCTTCTTCAGCGCCTCCTTTTCCACTAGAGTTCGAAACTCTTCTTCGCCAGCTTTGAACGCGTATTCTTTAGGGTCGCAGAGTTGCCCGTCCAAGGCGAGCACCTTGTAGAACGTCTTGACTGGCCCAGGTTCCTGCTTGGCCTGCTCAGGCCTTATCGTTCTGGACAGTTCGGAGAGTGGGTGCCCCAAGCAATGAAGGCTGAAACTCTTGTAGTATCCAAATGGGCTTCGGTGAACCTCAAACCCCATCCCCTTCAGAGTTGTGCTCGCTTGTTGGAGAACTGGAATCGCCACCGTAGAGGAGGCCAAGTTGCTAGAAAGGTGCGCGTATGGATAGATTAGGATGCGATTTGTCTTAACAGATTTTGCAACATCAGCGATCGATTCCGCCCCTTTGTTGGCGACTTCCGTGGGATTCGGCTCGTCTTCCTTCTCGATGGTTGAGAAGGCTACGAGAACGTTCTCGAACTTGCCTTCCTGGTTGTCTTGGATCGGCTCAGGGTTGCTAACGGCCTCTTTGCGAACTTCGTATTCGAACGATTCGCAGTGAAGCAGTAGGAGTCTCATGG
>JAHFFU010000016.1:3264-10455 GCA_023247835.1 Candidatus Bathyarchaeota archaeon | reverse complement strand
CTTTCGGCCAAATGGATTAGTTGGTTAATCCGGTGTCGAATGGGGGGATGGCGGCTCATGAGGGTCGCGCCCGCGCCTAGAATTGAAAGCGTCCCATAAGATCGCAAGTTACTCTTTGGAAAAGCCTCGTATATCTTGAGCAACGCCGACGCCAGCGATAACGGCCTTCTCGTAACATTAGCCGCAGTTTCGTCAGCCACCATCTCCCTTTCCCTGTGAAAAGCAGCTTCTACCAACCGAATGACGGGGTCGTGCGGCAGCGCAGTCTTGTATGCGGTGACTAGCGCTTTTAGCGCGGTATCTGAGTTCTTCACGTGGGCAAGCTCATGCGCCATCACCGCTTCAAGTTCATCTTTCTTTAACAGCGAGAGAAGGATTTCCGACATAACAACGAGGGGTTTGTTTACGTCGACCGCGAAGGAAATGGGCACGCTTGTCGTTGAAAGGCGGAGTTCTGCGGCTGGGACCCCCATTCCTTCGCGTAGTGCTTCGAACGATTCTGAGATTTCCGCTCGAGGTATTGTGAGGTTCTTAACTTTCCCGAGGATGAATCTGGGTGAAATGTGGCGCAAGAAGAGTGCGAGTGGGAGCCCTGCTACTACTGCGATTAGAAGGGCGCGCCCGAAAACGGCTGTTACAGTGGCTTCAAGTTGGTATTCGTAGGCTTCCGAGGAAGCATAGCATAATGCCAGACTGAGGCCTAGGAAGAGCCAAAGAAAGATCGAGGAAAGCAGCATCAGGCCTAGGCTCCAGGAACGGGCCTGAGGATTGCGGTTTCTTCTGAAAAACAGGTAGAGGAACAGCATGCTAAGGAGAGGAACTGTAATAGACAGAACTGTGTTTGGGGACGTGAAGTATGCGCCGTAAATTCCTAAGGCCAACTAGCTTCACCTCCGTGCCCTGCTAACCTTCCTTTTCAGTTCCTCAGTTTCTTCCTTTGAGATCTGTTCGAGGCTATCATAAATTGTCGGAACGATGGAAGGCCCAAACGCGCTGACAAGTTGGTTCAATGCTTTCTGAACTAAGTTAGCCCGCATATCCGCAGGTGCCGCGTAGGAGTAAACGTACTTGGCCCCGCCCCTGCCGATCACTTTCGACCTTTTGACTAACCCCTTCATGTGCAGGCGGTCAAGGACTGTGCTCACAGTCGTGTAGGCCACGTGCCTTTCCCCGCCAATCGCTTCCATAATCTCCCTCGCGGAGGCTTTACCCAGCTTCTGAAGTGCGCCTAAGACATGTGCCTGTAAGTCACCTAGTGCCATTGCGTGTCAGCGGAAGTTACTATCGTTGTAGTACCTAAAAACTACTGCCCTATCGGCTCACCAGGAAGATGGCAGGCTACATCCCGCCTACAGGGCGGCAATACGTACACGTCTCAACTACCCACGGAGAGTCTGAGAGTGACAGCTAAGGGGTGACGAAAGGCCTGCGATAATCGGAATCTGGGCTCCTGGCGCTTACAACAATGCCTGGTTCTTTTGCATCGATCGCAACACAAACTGTATCAACTCTGGGTCCTGGATCCAGACCTGGAGAGACATCTACGTTTTCAGCGGTCAGCTTAATTGATGGCGAGGATAGCTTGAGATTGAGTAAGACGTATCTTAAGGTCGCTGGAAAATGACGACGTACCTTCAATTAAATAGGAAATATTTGACGGAGGCAGACGACCTTATCGCGAAGGGCGATTATGCGCAGGGCTCTGAGAAACTCTGGGGAGGTTTTGTAGAAATGGTTAAGGCTATAGCAGCGGCGCATGGCGAGAAGCTTGGTACCCACAGAAGCATCGCTCAATACTTGCTTCAGCTGGATAAGGAGCATCCTGAACTGAGGCTTCATGACGCTTTCGCCCACGCGGATAAGCTGCACACGAACTTCTACGAGGACCATTTGCCACCCGAGGATGTCGCAAGGAGCGCCGAGGTTATTAAGAAAGCAATAAGGCAGATGACCGAAACATTTCCTACAGGCGACTCATAGCTACACCAGAGTACCCTGAATTCGAGTGTGGGGCTTAGGTTGTCTTCGTTATCTCCCGCTCGGCGATTGAGAGTGGCTTGCCAGTCGCTTTCTTTCTCCGCATGATGATTTCAGCCATTGTGCTGACCGCGATTTCGGCGGGTGTTTCGGCGCCGATATCTAGGCCGATCGGTGTTACTACTCGGCGAAGCAGGTGTTCGGGAACCCGATCCCTTCTTAACTTTGACAGGATTGCTTTCGCTTTGGATTCGCTGGAAATCATTCCTATGTATGCTGCCTTGGACTCGATAACATTCCTAAGGGCCAGTTCATCGTATTCGCCGGCGTACGTCAAAATCACGACGTATGTTTGCTCATCGATTGGTACTTCTCTCAACGCTTTTTCCCAATCATCGACGATTAACTTGTCTGCTTCCAGAAATCTTTCCTTGGCCGCGTATTCAGCCCTATCATCTATGACAATCACCCTGAAGCCAAGCATTTTCCCCAGCGTAGCCATCGGCTGAGCAACGTGGCCTCCGCCGACTAGGATCAGTGTCTCGGGTGGTTGGAAGACGTTGATGAAGCAGGTTATGACGCCTGCGCAGACCGGCAAAGGCATCTTAACAGTTCTTGGTTTTCCTTCCTTGATCGCTTGCATTGCTTGATCAATTAGCTGAAGTTCAGCGATCGCTCCTCCAACGGTTCCGATTATTTTTCCTTCGCTGGTTACAAGCATGGATGAACCGAGGTGGCGTGCGCTCGATCCCTCTTGGTTGATGATGGTTACCCATGCGAACGCTTTAGACGCCTCGATCAGTTTGTTGGCTTCTTGAATGATCTCCGCGTCGGACGCGATGGGTACGTGTTTCAAATCCATCTCCACTAAGTTTGCTTCTGGCCTTCTCGCGCTCTCTTGAAACCGATCAGTACTCTATCTGGAGTAGCTGGAATCTCATCGAGCCTCAAGCCTATCGCGTTGTCGATTGCGTTTACTATTGCCGGTGCCGGCAAAACTATTGGCGGTTCCCCTATCGCTTTCGCTCCGTACGGGCCTAGGTGGCCTGGATATTCCACTATTATCGTCTTCATCTCGGGGATGTCGAGTGAGGTGGGTATGTAGTAGTCTCCAAGGTTGGGGTTGAGGACGATGCCGTCTTTGTGTATGAGTTCTTCCATAACCCCGTAACCTAACCCTTGCACCGTGCCTCCTTCGATCTGGCCTTCGAGCGAGAGCGGGTTGATGGCTTTGCCAACATCGTACGCTGTCACCATTTTGATAACCTGAATTACTCCGGTTTCGGTGTCGACGTCGACTTCGGCGGTCACTGCCCCGTACGTGTACTGCAGGTATGTTGTTCCTTGACTTGTCTCTGGGTCGTATTCGCATTTGGGCGCGGTGAATGTCCCAGCTTCTTTCAGCTGGATTCCCTGTTTGTATGCGTATTCGATCACTTCGTGGTAGGAAACGGAGCTTTGAGCGCTTGATTTCGGATAGTACTTCGCGTCGGCGGATTCGACTTCGCTAGCGGCACAACCTAACATTTCCGCCGCGACCTCCTTGAGCTTCTGGTATAGCTTTCCAGCTACCATCTGTGTAGCGCGGCCGCCAATAGTGATCGTGCGCGAAGCAACAGTCGGGCCCGTGTCGGCGCAAAAATCTGTGTCAGGTGGTTCCAGTTTGAAGTAATTCACGGGAAGGTGCATGGTTTCGGCTGCGATCTGAATGAGGCCTGATGGCGCGCCTGTACCATACTCTGTGAGTCCCGTCCTAAACCTGACCAAGCCACCTTTGTCAATTTGCATGTGTACGGCTGCGTAGTCGGTTCCCTCTGGCCCCAGGCTATTTCCATGGTACATGATGGCGATGCCTAGGCCCCGCCGCTTGGTCCCACTCATCTTGCTGAACTGCTCACGTTTCCTATACCAATCCGATTCCTTCGCTGCCTTGCTAATGCATTCTTCGAGTCCGCACGCCTCATCGACGAGTTGGCTTGTAGCCGTCAAGGTTCCAGGTCTAAGAATGTTCGCTAATCGGAAGTCCAGTGGATCCATTCCTAGTTTCTTCGCAATCTCGTCTACGTGCGACTCAGCCGCAAAGTGCGCTTGCGGCCCTCCAAAACCTCTGAATGATCCTGCCAAGGTGTTGTTTGTATAGACACAGTAAGCGTCAGTTTTCACATGTGGAATGACATATGGCCCTGTCGCGTGGAAGCATGCGCGGATTACGACGAGTGGGCCTAGTGAGGCGTATGCGCCAGTGTCAGCGAGCAGGGTTGCTTCCCAAGCCGTGAACTTTCCATTCTTCACGCCGGCTTTCAAAGTTGTAACGAAGGGATGGCGTTTCGTGTGCCCGATCATTGATTCCTCGCGCGTATACGCTAGGGCGGCTGGCTTCCGAGTCTTTATGGCAACCAGAGCTGCCATGCCCAGCACGTCAACCGGTATCTCGTCTGATTTCGGTCCGAAGGCACCGCCAGTTACGGCCTGGATGACGCGAACTTGGTCAGGCCGTACTGAGAGGATTTTGGCTATGCCAGTCTGTACGTGGAATGGGCTCTGCATAGATCCGACGCAGGTTACTGAACCATCAGGTCCTGGTATCACGAAACCAGCTTCGGGCTCTAGTGGTACCGGTTCCTGGAACTGGCTCTTGTACGTGCCTTCAACAATTAGGTCCGCTTGCTTGAAGCCCTCCTCCACGTTACCCTTTCGCAGTTTCATGTGCTTTGCAATGTTGCCATTCTGGTGAATCGTGGGGGCACCAGGTTTCAGGGCATCAATTGGTGAGAAGACTGCCGGGAGTGGTTCGTAATCGACCTTGACTAGGTCAACTGCTTCTTCAGCTATGGATGGGTCGTAGGATGCGATGGCAGCGATCGGTTCGCCCGCGAATCTCACCCTATCAGTCGCCAACAACGGCTTGTCAGGGAGGAGTGCGGTCGATTCGTTAATGCCAGGAATATCACGAGCCGTGACAACTGCAGCGACACCCGGATATTTGCGGGCCTCCGAAACATCAACTCGCTTCAAAAGGGCATGTGCGAAGCGCGATCTCACAACCTTCAAGTATAGCGCGTTTTCCGGAACGATGTCCATCGTGTAGATTGGTTTCCCGATCACTTTGTCGATGGAGTCGACTCGCTCGATGCTCTTACCCACAACCAGCAGTTGCCTGCTTTTGGTGAGTTTCTCTACCGTTGCCTGGTCATCAGCCATTGGGGTCTACCTTTTCATTTCCTGGGCCGCTGTTTTCACAGCCTCAAAGATTTTCACGTACCCTGTGCAGCGGCACAGGATTCCGCTTGTGGCTTTCTTGATATCATCCTCGGTGGGGTCCGGGGTCTTGTCAAGAAGGTCCTTTGCCGCCAGAATCATGGCTGGGATGCAAAATCCACACTGGGACGCATTCCATTTCACGAAGGCGCGTTGAATGGGGTGAAGGTTCTCAGCTGTTCCAATTCCTTCAATGGTCAGAATCTTCTTGTTCCTGGCTTGGATGGCGAAAATCAAACATGAGTTAACAAGTTTCCCATTCATCAGCACGGCGCATATGCCACAATCCCCAGTGCTGCAGCCTTCCTTAGTTCCCCTCAACCCTAACCTGTCGCGGAGAACATCCAATAATCGCTCCTGGGATTCCACGACCAACGCATACTCTTTGGCATTAACTGCGAATTTCAAAAGGTGTTTAGACAATTATCTTCTCACCTAACAAGCTGCCTGCGCATCTGCCGAGCGCTCGCCTGAACAGTACGCCAGCGACATCTGTGCGGTATTCACCTGAGACTCTGAAATCTGAGCTGAGCTTCAGCTCGCTGCTCAAAGTAGAAACAGCGTCCTTCACCGCTTCCGCACTCAGCACCTTTGCGCGCAGTTTTTCTTCGGTTCGCTTTGCTCGTTCCGGTATCTTCCCGCCTACGCGGTTGAAGGCAGCGCGAATCTCCTCAACGCGTTTAGTTTTCTTATCGAGTTTCAAGTAGACGGCTGAGTTAACAAACGCTATGATTAATGAATTCCTCATTCCCACTTTTTCGAAGGCGCAAGCGGATTGCTCATCGATTGCTTGGAACATGGTCTCGACGAGAATTTCGTTTGGCCTTAGGTCGACCGCCCGCTTACCTTTTAGAAAATCCTCCAGCCGCATCACACGCTCTCCCTGTTTACTGCGTACCCGAACTTGGGCGTCGAGAACGAGTAGGATAGGCAAGAGGTCTTCAGATGATGAAGCAGCACAGATGTTGCCGCCGATAGTGGCCACGTTAGTTATAGATGGTCCACCAAACGTCGCGGCAACGTCACGGAAAACCTCATGCCGTGGATCTATGATAGGCGAGGCGATAAGGTCGGAGATGGTTGTGAGTGCGCCTATCCTGATTACGTTTCCGTCTTTCTTCACATAATTGAACTCATTGAGGCCAGAAAGGTCGATTAGGACTTTGGGGTTAACCTGCCGGCGTTGAATTCGGTTGATAAGGTCGCTCCCATTCGCTAACAGGTGGACTTCAGACTGGTGGGTGTCGAGGTATTGAAGGAGGTCAGGTAGATCCTCTGGGACGTACATGTCAAACCTCCGCAACTAGTCTTCACCCACCTGCTGCTGGTGGAACTAATAGTACTAGGTCTCCGTCATTTAGTTTCCGAGATAGGTCAGGTGGATTTTGAACCGCATTATTGACGTAGAACATGGTGTAACCTCGAAGCTGCCCCTGGGAGTCGAAAAGTAAGTCCTTAACAGCCCCGTTCCTGTTGATGAGCGATTTTACTAACTCGTTTAGAGTGTCAGCTTCGAGCTCGATTTCACTCTCCCCTATGCTCGCCCTCAGTTCGTGGAATAATCTAACCTTGACTTTTGCTGGCAAAGTTTCCCAGCCCTGTTTGCTCTTTGATGGCCCGGTAAACTCTTTCGGGCGTTGCGGGCAGCGTATAGACGCGTGCACCCGTTGCATCGTAGATTGCGTTAGCCACAGCTGACCCTACTGGAATTATGCCAATTTCTCCCAAGCCCTTCGCCCCAAATGGGCCGATCTTCTCGTAAGTCTCGACGGGGTCCACCTGAATCTCTGGGATGTCGCATATGCTCGGGATAATGTAAGTAGTGAAGTTGTTTGTCTTCACTATACCATTCTCGATTTGAGTCTCCTCAGTCAAAGCGAAACCGAGGCCTTGGACTATTGCACCTTCGCATTGGCCTGTGTAGGATTGTGGGTTGATGATTTTGCCCGAATCAGG
>JAHFFU010000016.1:0-3164 GCA_023247835.1 Candidatus Bathyarchaeota archaeon | reverse complement strand
TTCTGGAGGGTTTCGTAAATGCCAACGCTTCCGAGCAGTTTGTAACCAAAGGGTCCAATGTCGCCTTCGCGTAGAACGTTCTTCTTGCGAATTTCCAATCTGTCTATCCCAAGCTTCTCTGCAATGATGTCCAAGTTCGATTCCAATGCAAAGTTAACTTGAGGGGCACCGAAACCGCGAAATGCTCCGGCCACGCCGTTGTTTGTGTAGACTAAGTAAGCGTCTATGTCGATGTTCGGAATCCTGTATGGCCCGCAGGAATTTTCCATTGCAACATCAAGCACGGTGGGGCCCAGCGATGCGTATGCGCCCGTATCGGCGACTATTCGTACTTGGTTGGCAAGAAGCCGACCATCTTTGTCCACCGCAGTCTTCATGGTCACTATCATCGGGTGGCGTTTCATGCCAGCAACACCGGATTCTTCTCTGGTCCAGACCATCTTCACCGGTCGTTTCGTCTTCAGCGCGAGCAGGGCCAAATGAATTTGCACGGTGTTCTCTTCTTTTCCTCCGAATGCGCCGCCCACCGGCGTCGATACCACTCTGATTCGCTCTGGCCGAATGCCCAAGGCTCTTGAAACTTGCATCTGGTCTCTGTAAGGGGATTGCCCTCCTACGTAGAGTACAATGTTCCCTTCATCATCGAGCATGCCGATGCCTGCCTCAATCTCAAGAAACATGTGCATCTGTCGCCCAGTGCGGTAAGTGTTCTCGACGACCACGGCGGCTTCGCGGAACGCTCTTTCAACATCTCCCATCCGTACGGTAGCGTGTCTCTGTATGTTGCCTTTCTCGTGAACTTTCGGAGCATCTGGCTTCATTGCTTCCAAAAGGTCGGAGACGACTGGAAGCGGTTCATAGTCAACTTCAACAAGTTGCGCCGCTCTCTCTGCTGCCTCCAGATTTTCTGCGGCGACAACGGCCACCGCGTCCCCAAGATATCTCACCTTGTCGTAACAAAGGACAGGTTGATCGGGCACGACGATGCCAAACCCATTGAGCCCGGGAACATCCTTGTGGATAAGAACCGTTACAACACCTGGGACTGCTTCAGCTTTCTCCGTGTTGATTTTCTTGATCAGAGCGTGAGGGTACTTGCTTCGGGCGGCTTTAGCATAGAGCATGTTCGGCAATGCCATGTCCGAAAAGAACTTGGTCTCGCCAGTAACTTTGCCCGTCCCGTCTTTGCGGACGACTGATTTTCCAACCCACCTCAATTCTTCTTTCCCTATTACCACGGTTTCGGTCGTTGCCGTCACCCTCCTGCGATAGGCGGAACAACTAGGATTTCGTCGCCGTCTTTGAGTTTAGATGAGGGGTTGAGTCTAACTCCTTCCCGAACAATGTAGAGGTAGCCTTTGTCTTCGACCGAGATTGAATTGAGCAAGTCCTCTGTTGTCGCGTCTTCACCTAATTCGAGCGTTAATTCCCTGCTCTCAAGCGCGAGTGAAGGCGCGCCGAATATTTTGACCCGAACTCGGAGAGGGTTAGCTATGAATTCTCCTCCTCCCGTACACTGATTCAAAGAGGGCTTGGTAAACTGAAGAAACGACGGCATCTTTCCTGTACTCAGCTGAACCTCGAATATCGTCTATAGGCGCAGCATCTTCGACAGCAATCAATGCAGCTTTCCACATAGCGGCTTCATTCAACGGCGTATGTACCAAAGCGTTCTCACTTTTGCGAGCGCGCGTTATCATTGGAGCGACAGCGCCCAATGCAACCCTTGCTTCGGCGAATGACTCATCCGATCTTCTTCCACGCAGGGCGACGGCCACGTCAACTATCGAGATCGCATTAGCTTCGCGTAAACCAAGTTTAGTGTAGGCCCCCCGATCTTTCGATTTCAATGCCTTGAAGTAGACTTCTTCGATCAGCTCGTCGGGTCTTAATTCTGTCTTTCTGTAGCCAACGAAGAACTGCTCGATGGGTGTTTCGCGCCTGCCAGCCTTACTTCTGGTGACGACAATGGCATCGAGGGCGTACAGCGGAGGTAGGCTGTCGCCGGCCGGTGAGGCGTTCCCAAGGTTACCGCCTATCGTGGCTGTGTTCTGCAGTTGGATGGCACCAATCTGCTTGGCCGCCTCCACAAGAATCCAAGCGTGGTCCCTCGTCAGTTCGGAATTGATGATGTCGCTGTAGGTTGCCAGAGAACCAAGGTGGATCTGGTCACCCTTCTTCCTGATGAATCTCAGTTCCTTCAGAGACAGTATGTTCAGAAGCCTCTCTGCTTCCAGGACACCGTCCCGAAGCTGTACAATCACGTCGGAGCCGCCCGCAACAATCCTCAACCCCGCGTGTTCTTGGTGCAGCATGTCAAGCGCTTCATCCAGGCTCAGGGGAGTCAATACGTCAATTTCGGAGCGCATCATAGGCCCTAATGACTCCAATTCTTCGCAGCTTTCTGAACGGCGGTGATTATCTTCGTATAGCCAGTGCACCTGCACAGGTTCCCCGAAAGGGCAGTGCGAATTTCCTCCACGGAAGGTTTCCGGTTACGCATTAAGAGTACTGACGCTGAAACGATCATTCCCGGAATACAATGGCCGCATTGTACGGCTCCTTCCTCAAGAAACGCTTCTTGCACAGGATTCAGTTTCCCGTCTTTTACTAATCCTTCCGACGTAATGATCTCCGAGCCTTGGGACTGTGAAACAAGCAGTAGGCAAGAGCAGACTGGTTCACCATTCATGAGTATTGTGCAGGCACCGCATTCGCCTTTGGCACAGTCTTCCTTCGGGCCTGTGACGTGCAACGACTCGCGGAGAACTTCAAGCAGGGTGTAGGCAGGAGGGCAGTTCACCGTTACAGGTTGCCCGTTAAGCTTGAAACTGATCGAATGCTCAACCCGCAATCACTGTAACACCTCCAGACTTTGACCGGAAGGATTTCGAATAATCATCTTCCCAGAAAGACTTCAGGTAGCTCATTCTTAACCGTTCACGAGTTATGGTACGGGACAGACATCGTTACGGTGCAAGAATCTACCGAAAGTGGCGTCTATTATTCCTGGTGTGTCAAGCGTTCTGTGGCTCTATTTGGCTCCCGATGGAGTGGTCTCAGTGGTCCGCCTGGCGAGTCTGCCTCTAACTTCGTTTTTCTGTTGGTCATACGTCACATCCTTGGCCTCGAATTCCTCACCTAAAATAACGCTCAAGGCGCCG
>JAHFFU010000170.1 GCA_023247835.1 Candidatus Bathyarchaeota archaeon | reverse complement strand
GGCTAAACTAGCGAAAGCCGCAATGGTGAAGGAGCACATCACCGTATCTCTGCCTTTCTACAAGGACATTCAAACCAGATATCATCCTCCCGCTTCCGCCACGATCTCGGCTGCATACGTGCCGGCACGGAATCTCCTCTTCTATGGAATTGCAGCCGCCTATGCAGAAACCCTTACCGCAGACAAGATAGTCTTTGGATCGAACGCAGACGACGCCAGGGAGCTGCCCGATGCCACACCTGAGTTCATCCAACTCATGAATGAGTTGATCAAGATCGGAACCAGGATGGGACTCGAAGACAAGGCCGCCCCTATCGTAAACCCGCTGATAACATACAACAAGGTGGACGTGCTTAGGCGAGCTATTGAGCTGAATGTCCCGCTTGAACTGACATGGAGCTGCTACGAGGATTTGGTGCTACCTTGCGGAAAATGTCGAGGATGTCGGACCAGATTGGATGCGTTCGAAAGAATTGGAATTCCTGACCCACTGAAATATGGTCCAGCCTGATTCAAGTTGCGCATTTTCACCGATCAGGCATGGCGAACAAACTCGTAATGAATAAAAGCCATTTTCGCTGCGAAACATCTTCAGTGATGAAGCAAGGCTCAGTTTCCAGTTGAAGTCGTTCGAGGGCCTTGAGTATCGCAATGCATTTCCAATTGAGCCCCATACAATATTTTATACAATTCTGTCGAAAACTATTATAGTACCTAAAGGGGGTAACAGCAGTTCCCCCGTTCTCAGGAGCAAGAAGCTAATTGGTAAGCCAGGTTGGAGCCTCGAGTAGGAGAATCCCATCAAGCTTGAGAATCACCCAGATAAGAAAGCGCGACGGGCGCATCGTCCCGTTTGACAAGGAGAAAATTGCCAGCGCGATCTACCGAGCCATCCTGGCAACCGGCGGTAGGGATCGAGAACTTGCTGAGTCCCTTTCAGCTCGCGTTGCCGAGATACTCGATGAAAAGTATGGTGCAGAAGCCATCCCAGCAGTTGAGGACGCCCAGGACATAGTTGAAAGAGTGCTCGTGGAAAATGGCCAAGCAAAGGTCGCAAAGGCCTACATAATATACAGACAGAAGCGTACGGAAATTAGACGAGAAAAGCAACGCATTCTTGAGAAAGAGGCCATTGATGAAGTTGACAAGGTGTTCGATCTAAACGCCCTCAGAGTTCTCAAAGCTCGGTACTTGAAAAAGGACGAAACAGCTAAGCTCATAGAAACACCGAAGCAACTGTTCACGCGAATTGCAGTTCACGCCTCTTTACCGGATATACTCTATGATGACGAAGTCTACGATCTGAAGAAAAGGCAGAAGACACCTGAGCTAGAGGACTTCGACCCAGTCGAATTTCACGAGAAGGTCGGTATAGGGAAGTACGTGCTTAATCGATACCATCTCGAAGCCCTGAAACGAATGTACGACCGCTCCAACCGCGAAGGGACAATGAAAGTCTCTTGGTCTCGACTATTTGAGATGCTCAAGACAGGCTACTTCAACAAGTATGAGAAGATGGTAACCGAATTTTACGATCTGATGGTCTCAAAGAAGTTCATGCCCAACACGCCAGCCATCGCAAACTTCGGAAACGTCCTAGGCATGGGTTCGGCCTGCTTTGTTCTCGGTGTGGACGATTCGATCGAGAGCATCATGGAGACCTTGAAACAGACGGCAGTAGTCTTCAAGGCTGGTGGAGGAATGGGTTACAACTTCTCAAAACTCAGACCCGAAGGGGACTACGTAAGCTCAACCTCTGGCGTAGCATCCGGTCCCATCAGTTTCATGATGCTATTTGATACCATGACCGATGTTATCAAGCAAGGTGGCATCCGACGCGGCGCTAATATGGGCATCTTGAACAGCAACCATCCTGATGTTGAGAAATTCATTACTGCAAAGAAAGGAAACAAGGCACTGAGAAACTTCAACATCTCAGTACTCATCATGCCCGATTTCTGGGAGGCCTACAACAACAATAAGCCATACCCGCTCGTCAACCCAAGAACGGGACAAATCGTTCGGGAGGTCAACCCACGTCTTCTATTCGACATGATAGTATACCAAGCGTGGGAAAGCGCAGAACCAGGCGTGATCTTCTTCGACCAAGTAAACGAGTACAATCCCTTCTACGAGCACGTGGGACCGATAGTCACTACAAATCCATGCGGCGAGGTGCTTCTCTATCCGAACGAGTCATGTAATCTTGGCAGCATCAACGTATGGGCTTTCGCAAAACGTGACGAGAACGGAAAGGTGACTTACGATTGGGACGGGCTCCGAGAAGCGGTTTACTCGGGCACTAGATTTCTTGATAATGTGATTGATGTGAACAACTTCCCGCTCAAAGCGATCGAGGAAATGGCACTAGCTACGAGAAAGATAGGACTTGGGGTTATGGGGCTCGCCGACTTACTCTTCGAGCTGCGGCTACCCTACAACAGCGATGAGGGAAGAAAGTTCATGGAAGAAATCATGGAGTTCATAAACTACCACTCGAAAATAGAATCGATCGAACTATCGAGGCAACGTGGACCTGTACCGTATCTCGACAAAAGCTTCTACCCTGAAGGGAAGTTACCTTTCTCAGGAACCCGCGACCGAAAATCCTGGCACTTCGACTGGGACAAGCTTGCCGAGATGATCAAACAATATGGAGTGCGGAACGGTTACACAACCGTAATCGCTCCCACCGGCAGCATTTCGATGATAGCGGGATGCAGCAGCGGAATGGAACCGGTCTACTCGTTAGTCTACGAGAAACATGTGAAAGTTGGAAGTTTCTATTATATAGATCCCGTCTTCGAGCGCGTGATGACTGAGGAAGGATTGTTCGGCGACGACCTGTTGAGGGACGTAAACGACCATGGAGGCTCGATTCTAGGAATCAGCTACATACCTGACGATCTGAAACGAATCTTCATAACCGCTCTAGACATTCGACCCGAGGATCATATACGCGCCCTCGCAACCTTCCAGAAATGGGTTGACTCATCCATCTCTAAGACGAACAACTTCCCAGCGAACGCAACCGTTGAAGACATGCGCGAATCCTATCTCCTAGCCTACAAGTTGGGCTGCAAAGATGTGACCGTATTCAGGGACACGTCGATCAAGGGCCAAGTGCTTGTCGCCCCTCGAAAGAAACATGAAACAGCCGAAGAGCAGAATCGAGCGGAGGAGCAGCCCGCTCGCGCACCACAACTCTTAACCGCGCCCTTAGTCGGTGCTTCCCGCGGAATCAGCGAACAAATCAAGCTTTGTCCACAATGCCAAAGCCAAGTCGTGTTCCAGGAAGGATGCTACACTTGCCCAGAATGCGGCTGGGGCGCATGCTCCTAAGTTGAATGACCCGCATCATCTGAAGTTGCTCGCGGTCCCCTCAAGAAAGAAACAATCACCGCCAACCCGTTAATGGCTGCGAACGCGTAGAAGGCAAATCTGAGAGCCTCCAAGAGCTGCGCAACTTCTAGCTGACTGCCTAACGCTGTTGCACTGACCACGATGGCCAACCTATCATAGGGCATAACCGCAGTCATCAGCGTCAGGGCGAGCGGAATGCTGACAACCTCGCTTGTGTTAAGTATGGTACTTCGTACCCCAGCACCAACGCCACGTCTTCCAGC
>JAHFFU010000169.1 GCA_023247835.1 Candidatus Bathyarchaeota archaeon | reverse complement strand
GGTTGACTCTCTTCCCGCAACGTCACGAACAATTAGCTATGCGACGAATCGGATCTTGAAGTACTTGAAATCATCCGCATATCGGCGTTGTATCATCGTCGTAAATCAGCCCTGGCAAAAGAAGGTCGCGAAATCATTGAAGTCAAAGCTTGGGAGAAAGATGAAAACGAATATTATCGAAACTGAAAAAGGCGAAGAAGATGCATTGGCACAGGTCCTGAAGTTGTCGAAAGGCGCTAATCGCCGTCAGCGAATAAGCTAAATCCCCACTCGACCGCACTAACTGAACTACGGTCGAAACACAGAATGAATCTGGAGCAAGTAAAACAAGAGATCAAAGAACTGGGACAGTCACCTGTGGCCGAGAAGCTGTACCCGATAACCTCAGAGTGGGTGCCTGTGACCGATGTGCTCGCCATAATCAACAGGTTCGAGAAACACTGGAAGCAATACGTGAGCAAGAAGAGCGGCGATGAAACAAAACTGATAAATGAAATTCTGGGGCAGAAGTGATCTGGTCCTAGATCTGATGCTGATTTTGAGCTTTAGTAGGCTTTAATTGATTTGAGAATGGACTAGTGGGACGAGCAAATTGGACCGCGATCAAGTTCTGAAGCATCCAACGCGCCCAATTGAAATTGATCCCGAAAAAACGGTCAGCGAACTTGTCGCTGACATGGCCTTGACAGGATTCCAAGGACGTAAGCTGGGTGAGGCCGCTGATGCTTGGACATCGATGCTCAAGAAACGTGAAATGGTCATATGGTTGGGTCTTGCAGGGGCAATGGTCCCAGCAGGAATGCGCGAAATAATCACGTATCTAATCAGACGAAGAATGATCGACGTCCTCGTAACTACAGGCGCAACGCTCTACCATGACGCGTACGAAACAATAGGCGGCAAACACTTCCTAGGAACCGATCAAATCGACAACGTGATGCTGCGACGACACAGAATCGACCGAATGTATGACGTATACGCGGACGAGAAGAAATTCTACGACTTGGACGTAAAGATCGAAAAAGACTTCTCATCGCGCCTGCAACCCGGCCGAGCGTATTCGTCGCGCGAAATCATGCACGGCTTCGGAAAGTGGATTTCCGAAATGGCAGGAGGCCGGGATGGCATTTGTGTTGCAGCATACGAATCTGGTGTACCTGTATTTGTTCCTTCATTTTGTGATAGCGGTCTTGGATTCTCACTAATGTTCGCAAACAGGCGACGCAAACGCCACATAATAGTCGATCATATGCACGATGTTGATGAAAGCTCCAAAATCACTGAGAAATCCCGTCACACTTCAGTCATAATCGTGGGTGGCGGCGTCCCTAAGAATTTCATCCAACAAACGGCCGTCATAGCAAGTTACCAAACGCGGCATGACCGGACGCACAACTTTGCAATACAGTTTACCACCGATGTGCCACAATGGGGTGGGCTTAGCGGTTCGACTTTCGAAGAAGCTCAGAGCTGGGGCAAATATCACCCACGCGCCAGAATGGTCCAATGCTTCACAGACGCGACGATTGCTCTGCCAATCGTATCCCAGGCTCTAAGCCAACGATTCAAGAGAATGCGAAGACGTGTTCCGAGGTTCGACTGGGGTAACTTGAACGGGACCCTCAAGATTGAGTTTCAACCGACAAAGCTCTGATGGCGCTTCTCAGCCGTATTTGTAAGAGATGCCGAAGCCGCCCTTAGGATGCTTCCAACCGATATCGTAGCATGCGACGTGGCAGGCACCACATTCCACGCACGCATCATATGTGATTGTTATCTTGTCCTCCTCCCACTTGTACACGTCCGTTGGGCAGACTCGGATGCAGACGAAGTTGAAGGGACATTTTACACACATTTCCGGATCTTTGATCCATAGATGTGGTTCTTCGTCGACCTTGAAGCGGTCTCGATAGAGCTTGTCCTCAATACTCAGAACCCGTTGTGTGGTCATGAGAAAAGCCTCCAAAGATGGAAGGCATCACTCACCAGTCCCAACTTTGAGCGTCGCTTGAATAGCGTCAATTTCATGCGTTTCATTCTCGCATCCTTCGTCTCATCGTCCACAATATGCCACATGTAGGCGAGCTCGTTGGCAAGCTCGGGGTATAGTGTGAAGAAGTGCGGATGAGAAGAGAAGAAGCCTGGGACATTACGATATTTTCGCAAATCCTTCAACACAAAACTGCCTTCCAGTCTCTGCCGGTACTTAGATAGGGTTCGGGATGAGAAGTCGCCCTTCTTCTTTGCTTCGATAACTGTTTCTCCGGCTATGATACCCGAGGTAAGGGCCAGGTTTGTTCCTTCCCAATTGATAGCGTTCACAAGCATCGCAGCGTCACCGACCACGAGCATCCCATCCATATACACTCGCGCCACATGATCATAACCTCCCTCAGGAATCAGATGGGCTGAGTACTCCTTCAGTTCTCCGTCCCGGATGAGGGGAGCAATCGATGGATGGCTCTTGAATTGCTCAAGCAGTGCGTTAGGGCGTTGGTCACTCTTATCCAAATCACGCATGCTCACCCCTATCCCGATAGAGAGCGTGTCGCGGTTCGTGTACAGGAACCCCGCATGCATTCCAGGTCCCCAACCAACCAGCAAAGCTGCAACACCCTCATCTGGTCCCAGGTTGAATCTTTCTTCTATCCTCTGCTTCGGAAGGGCAATAATTTCTTTTACAGTCAAAACGACAGCGTTAGGATCCAGCTCCTCCCTGAGTCCGGCCTGTCGGGCCAGGACTGAGTTGACGCCATCAGCTGCTATCACCACATTCGCAAGAATATCTCCACGTTCGGTCTTGACGCCCACAATTCTTCCATTTTCTTTGATCACATCGTCGGCTGTGGTTCGGTTTATGATCGATGCCCCGGCATCTTCAGCGAACCTGGCGAACCATGGGTCAAATTTCGCACGGTGAACGGTGAATGCATTGTACTGGCTGTTGAACCGCTGGTTTCTGTGACTTACAAGGAGATGTGACTCTTTTGAGAGAAACCAGTATTGATACTCGACTACTCGTCTTTCGATGGGCGCGGTCTTCCAGAATTCGGGAGCGATCTGTTCGGTGTGGTGTTTGAAGATGACTCCGCCGAAAACGTTCTTTGCTCCTGGCTTTTCGCCCTTCTCGAGGACGAGTACGTTGAGGCCGGCTTTCGCCATTGTGTAGGCGGCTGCAATACCGGCTGGGCCGGCGCCGACGACTACCGAGTCGAACTTTTCTGCCATGGTGCTAACTCAGCTAAGCCAACGTTCCTCAGCTCATCGATCAATGCTGGTACTACTTTGAAAAGGTCACCAACGATCCCAAAATCCGCCATCTTGAAGATTGGGGCTTCTGGATCGCGATTGATTGCGACAATGTAATCTGCATTCATTATGCCCACGATGTGCTGGATTGCTCCTGAGATTCCAACAGCCACGTAGAGGCGAGGTCTGACTGTGAAACCTGTCTGGCCAACTTGACGCTCGTAGCCAATCCAGCCTGCTCGTACGGCGGCCCGTGAGGCGCCGACCTGAGCGCGAAGAACGTTTGCGAGTCCCTCGATCAGGTAGAAGTTCTTTGCTGAACCCAGTCCTCGCCCCCCCGAAACGATCACCTGCGCATCCTCCAGTCTAACTCCCACCTTTTCAATCGGCACGAATTCCATTACGT
>JAHFFU010000168.1 GCA_023247835.1 Candidatus Bathyarchaeota archaeon | reverse complement strand
GACCAGATTCCAAAACCGACTCGAATACTTGATTTCACAATTATTCTCCGAGGACGAAATTGGTCAGGTTCCGCACGGCATAAGGAACTTCCTGAAAATTATTGCGTACCTCAAATATGTTAGCGGCGTGCGCCAAAGCGAATTGGAACGCCATGTCGGCCTGGCGAGGCAAATACTGGGATGGAGGGAACTCCACCCTTATGAGAAGCAGATCGCCCTAATCGTCGAGGGAAAAGCAGCTCCCAAAGCAGATGCCCTCCCTGAATTCGAAAAACTCTCACTCGAAACCTGCCACCCAGCATGGTTCGTTAAGCGGCTGGTGAGCGTGTTCGGAAGGAACTTCGCGCTCCAAATTCTGCGCAGAAACTTACAACCTATGCCTACATACGTTCGGCTGAATTCGTTGAAAGCCATTAGCGAAGCTCGAAAGGCGGAGATTGACAGACAGTTAGGCGGCGCAAGGGTTGGAGGGCTTCCTGATGTCCTCCGTCTGGAGAAGAAGGGACTGCCATCTCGGTTCTTTGATTCTGGCGAGCTAGTGGCACAGGATCTGGCGAGCATTAGTGCCGGCCTAGTTGCGTCGCCAAAACCTAGGCATAGTGTGCTGGACATATGTGCCGCGCCAGGAAACAAGACAACGCACCTAGCTGCCCAAATGAAGAATGAAGGGCAGATCTATTCGATTGACATCTCCGGCCGCAGGCTTTCCTATTGGAAGAGGGAAATGGCTCGATGTGGATGCGAGATTGCGACACCTATTCGTGCTGACGCGAGAAGACTCCCATTCAAGACCGAAGCAGACATCGTCCTCGTCGACCCACCATGCTCAAACACCGGAGTATTTGCCAGGAACCCTGCGGGAAAATGGAATGTCACGCCCGCGCGCGTGAACGAGTTCGCTTTGAAACAATACTCGATACTTCAAGCCGCATGCAATCATGTGGCGCCAAATGGGGCGCTTGTCTACTGCACTTGCAGCATCCTGCCTGAGGAGAACGAATTCGTGATCGAGGCCTTTTTGCGGAAAAATCCCGAGTTCAAATTAGCGCCGCAAACCCCATTCTTAGGATCGCATGGGCTCAGGGGGTTGGAGCAATGCCAGAGGTTCTACCCGCAACTCCACGAATGTAACGGCTACTTCATAGCCAAGCTACAAAGAACCGACTAGTGCTTTCTTGACTTCTCGGCCCGCGCGATAACCTCGAATATCAGCCTGGCGGCGGCTACGGCGGTGGCGCCGGTATCGTAGTTTGGACAGACCTCTACAAGGTCAAAGCCGATCATCCTCTCGTCAGCCACGGCTGTGGCTAAGGTTAGGAGTTCTTCCGGAGTTATACCATCGAATTCAGGGTTGGCAACTCCAGGAGCGAAGGCCGGGTCCAAAACGTCGGTGTCTATGGTTAGGTAAGTGCGTTGAAACTTGTGAGTGAAGGCTTTCACGTGTTCTATCGTTTTGGCTAAACCTGATTCTCGGATTCCCCATGGGGTCATGTGCTGGATCTTTTGTTGTTCAATGAAATCCACCTCTTCCTTACAAAGGGCGCGCACGCCGCACACAAGAACCCCATCTGTCCCAACAACCTCGCTAATACGCCTCAAGACAGTGGCATGCGATAATTTCCCGCCACCATATTCGTCCCTTAGGTCGCCGTGTGCGTCGAAACTCACCACGCCCACGGAATGCGGGAGGCTGCGAACAGGGCCTAGAGTGATTGTGTGTTCCCCTCCGATGAAAACCGGAACCTGCCCCGTCGAGAGTATATCCTTCGTGACCTTACTGAGCCGGTCAAGTGTTTCTGAAATGTTATCGACCACGTGCAGATCGCCTGCGTCGTGTATCGGAACTTGTTCGATATCGACGCCCGTTCGCAGGCTGTAAGTTTCAATGTTTAAGGATGCGTCGCGAATTGCTCTTGGTGCGAATCGGGAACCTGCCCTGTACGTACTCGTATGATCGTACGGCACGCCTAGAACTACGAAGTGGGATTCGTCTAGTGGTTTTGAGAAACCTGAGAAATTGTCGATCTTTGATGTGTGAAAACTTAGGTTCTCCAACCAATTCCGCTCCGGTCCGGACTGGTAAAGCTTTATGGCACGTGCTCAGGCGTAATAAGGCCTCCCAAAACTTGGAGCGACGCGACTATTGGAAGAAAAATTCACTGAACGAACGGCAGGAGTCTGGCTACCTCTCATCTTCTACGCGGTAGGCGGAATGTACATGCTAGCCTTCTGGGGCCTCTTCGATAGGACAACATACCATTTAACAGTTCTCGGGGCCCTATCAATAATCATCGCCGTGGCGTTGTATTTGCTGTCACGGTGGGCGTATTGGCTTGGCCTCTTCACTTTCCCGTTGCTGTTTGCAGATTTTGTTTACGCCCTTGTGTTTTCGGTCAACATAGTCGGATGGTACCCCGACGTCGCCAACGCCGTATTCCACGCGTCTATGGTAGTCTACCTCGTCTTCCTCGTGCTCTCGGTAATCCTGTTGGTTGACAAGAGAAATACTCTGAAGAATGATAGGATACTTGACATGTTAGGCAAGCCGTTTTCGGCTACGTCTAAACCGCAAGAAGCCAAGCAGGATTCGACGGCAACCTAACTCTCCTGCGACGGCGACACCAAACCGAGCTTTGGTGTCCGATAGAAGTAAGATGTTCGTGAGAAGAGACCTTCAATCACGGCCCTTGTATTGCTGAGAAGCAGTCCGTAGAGAAGCGCGCCCAAGTAGCCTAGGTGCAGAATCCGCCTGAGTTTCGTGATTCCTAGTTGCGAAAATTCTGATAGCGTGACTCCCGAAGCGACTAGGGGCGCACTATAGATAACGAGCGAGAGCAGAAATGTCAGCAGAGCCACCTCGTACCTCCAGAACCCTATCAACCAGAAGGAGGGTGGAAAAATTGAGTAGTACAACAAGGCGACTACAGCGCCCATGATCGTCAATGGACATATGAAGTAGGTCCCTAAATGCAGCAGAGCTTCCATTTTCTGGAAGAAGTTCAGCCGGTTGCTGCGTACAATCGCGCCGCCATATTTCCTCAGGCACTCTGAGAAGCCTTTCGCCCAACGGAACTGTTGATGCCTCAAATTATCAAAGCTCGGGGGAATCTCACCCGGGCAAACGACCGTGGGGACGTAAATGTACCGCCAACCTTTCAGATGCAGCCTAATTGAGAGGTCAAGGTCTTCGGCAAGGGTGTCTGAGCTCCATCCGCCGGCATCCTCAATCGCGCGCCTCCTGAAAACTCCGCACGTACCGCTGAAATGCGCGAGGAGATTGCCAACGTATCTGGCCCTTTGATCCACAAAGGCGTAAACATCTATCGCCAGTGAGATGGCTTTGGCGATCCACGAGAACTGTCCATCAAGATAGCTCCACCTGGACTGGGCGAACGCAACTTTCTCGTCAACGTAAAGGAATGGGATCATCCTATTCAGGAAGTCTCGAGGTGGAACATAGTCCGCGTCGAAGAGAGCAATAAATTCCCCGCTGCTACTTTCCAAGGCCAGTTGAAGCGCGCCCGCCTTGAACCCAATCCGGTCCTCCCGGTGGATCACTTTCATCAACCCATGGTATTTGTCCTCAAACTCTCGGGCAATCGTTGTTGTCCCATCCGATGAGTCGTCGACTACGATTATTTCGAGTTTATCACGCG
>JAHFFU010000167.1 GCA_023247835.1 Candidatus Bathyarchaeota archaeon | reverse complement strand
GGCAAATACAGTCAGTCGCTGTTTACTTAATGAACCTCCCCTTGGGGCGTAATCGATATTATATCATTTCGGAGTAGAGCCGGATGATGATGAAATGTTCCGAGAAATAATACTTCACTGGGCGAGAACACTACCGCTCATCATGGGGCCAATCAGTGCCATGATAATGCTGACAAAGAGGAAGACAAGGTTCGGAAGGCCTTGGAATTGCACGACTCTGGCCAGGGATTTCGAAAGGCAACTAGCCGCACGGAAGGCATACGAGTCAGCGTCCAGGGGTCCTGTCGCCAGGTGATACCAGTGTCCCAAACACTTCAAGTCTCAATCCTCGAATGCGAACTCAGCGAGGAAGATCAACAGAAAAATAATCGTATCCGAGTTCATGTCACTGGATGGCGTTATGGAGGGTAGGCTGGTGCGCACGAAACGACCATGTGATTCGATGCTAAGCGAAGCTAGAGGGAAGTATCTTTCTCACCAATTCAATTATTCTTCTTGCATGTGTTCTGTCCGGGTCCAAATTTGGATCGTAGAGCGTGATCTCCAGTGCTGCGAGTGGCAGACTTGCGAACCCTTCGCAGAGTGAACTAGCTTCTCTGTAAGTCAGTCCCCCAGGTCGGTGTACACCTGCTCGCATACCTGCGAGCGCGGGCATCTCAGTAGCATCGATTACATCCAGATCGAAATGGAGGTACAGTGGCGTCGGCAGAGGCTTGGTAGCTTCCTGAAGAACTGTCGGGATGCCGTCCCTCTTGACTGCGTCACTAGTGAACAAATTCAAGCGCGACTCCTTAAGATCTCTCAACTCTGAAGGGTCCAAATTTGACAGCTTAACACCAATGACCGAAACATCTTCTTCTCTAACAAGAGGGACGGTCTTCCCAATTCTCGCCAATTCCCCTTGTCCCCTTCCTACGGCAGCCGCGAGAGCCATTCCGGAGAAATACCCTGAAATCGTCGTCTCAGCGGTATGATAGTCCGCATGGCCGTCTAGGTATAAAACTCCAATCCGATCCTGGACGTCAAGCATGCCAGCGAGCGAGCCCGGAAACAGACTGCAATCTCCACCAATCACGAGTGGAAAATCGCCCTCCCCAGCGGCGCTAGCCACAACCTGCCTAACTCTTCGGCAGCCATTAACGACGTGCTCAGTGTTTCTCAGCTTTCCCAAGACTGTGTCAGTCAGGGGAGTTTCGAGGGCAATGTCACCCATATCCCGAAAACTTCCACTCTTTAACGCGGCCAGCAAACCAGCCTCTCGGATCACGCCGGGAGCTTTCTCTACACCCAACTCTCTCTCGCCATCGCAGAGTGGTGCACCGATAACTGCGATCCTTCGCGGCATGAGACTTCGATGGTGTTACTCAGCAAAGAACATTGTACAAGCGTGCGACTGGAGGTATACTCTTGAAACCTGCCATAAGCGTTAGGAAGGCATTGCGCCATTGCGATGCAGGGTCAAATTTCAGTCGTTCGTAGGTTTTCGTGTGTGTGGGTCTAGTGGTGCGAGCACCGGAATTTGAACCGTCTTTTGTGTGTGTGCGCCAGTGGTGGGGCCGGTGGGATTTGAACCCACCAATGCGCTGCAGGATGTGCACCGGGTAAATGATATTAGGGAAACGACAGCCACGCCTGCAGTCATGATTACTGATGTCGGTTCTGTCGCGGTTCTTGTATATGATGCAAGAAAATCGGCCGAATGGTATCACGACAAGTTGGGTTTCGAAATTGTCGGAGATCAAGGGCACTATGTTACAGTAAAGCCGAAGGGCTCGAAGGCTATCTTGCTACACCTTTGCGAAAAGTGCGATGAATGGGGTAACGACAAGCCAGGAGGCCAGACAGGAATCTGGCTTAGATGTGGGGAGAGCATGTTGCGGAGGGACGAGAAGACCGACGCCCTCATACCTGCGAGCGGCCCCGAGAACGTCGAGAAAACATATTCTGAGCTGAAGGAGAAGGGCGTAGAATTCAAAACTGAGCTCAAAACTTTGCCTTGGGGCAAGTGTGCAATCTTCAAGGACCCAGACGGAAACGAGTTCGAGATTTCATAAGCTTCGCAGAGTGACACACGCAGGATAGCGGCGAAGGTAGCCCGTGGGTTGCGAAAACACAATACCCGTAGAGAGGGCCCTCCCAAACTCGGTTTTCGAAACGTTGTCAGATTGGGTTACGTGAGCCTATTCACCGACATATCGACCGAAATGGTTCTGGGCGTACTTCCCGTCAACTTCATAATCGACCAGCTAGGTGCAACGCCCGCTATACTCGGCCTTATCGAAGGATCGGCTGAAGCTGCCAACTACATATTCAGAGTCATCGCGGGTGTCATAAGCGATAAGATTGGAAAGCGCAAGCCGCTTGTCATTGTTGGCTACGGCCTCTCCACAATCGCCAAGCCTTTCTTCGCCGCAGCCACATCCTGGGGTCACGCCTTTGCTGTACGCGTCATTGACAGAGCCGGTAAGGGAACGCGCACATCGCCGAGAGACGCGCTCATCAGCGACTCAATTCCAAAATCACAAGCAGGGAAAGGCTTTGGCCTACACCGAACCCTAGACCAGGTGGGCGCCGTCTTAGGCCCACTCCTAGCAGTCGCCCTGCTTCCCCTTATTGGACTCCGGCAATTGTTCTTGGTCTCCTTCATTCCCGGCGTCATAGCCGTACTAATCCTCCTTTTCTTCGTGGCTGACGCCAAAACGCGGCATAGGGAGAGAAGTATAAGGGAAAACGCCCGGGCCGTCTTGACGCGTGAATTTGTGCTTCTGCTCGTTGTACTAGAAATATTTGCGGTAGGTGCTTACAATTTCTCCTTCATTCTATTGGAGGCAAGTTCGCTCGGCGTGCAAGCAGGCTCTATTCCCCTTGTGTATGCGGTTCTCAACCTCGCGACCATAATGGTCGGCCTTCCTGCAGGATTGCTCGCAGACAGGATTGGAAAACTTCCCGTGCTCGGCGCATGCTTTCTTGCTTTCCTAGGTACGTCGGTAGGCGGACTCCTGCTATCCGGCTACTGGCTTTTCGGTTTCCTGATCGCTTTTCTCTATGGAAGCTACCTCTCAATCTCAGATACAGTGCAACGTGCGATGATCCCAGACTTTGCGAAACCGGAACTCAAAGGCACCGCATATGCAATCTACTACACAATAATCGGCGTGGGTTCCCTTGTCGCGAACTCGATCTTCGGAGCTTTATGGACCAGCCTAGGCTCGGCAACGGCGTTTAAGTTCAGCATCGCAACCTCCGCCGTTGCGGCAGTCGCTCTGGTCATATTCGCGGTTGGAAGGAATCGATTGAGAAAAGCTGGGCGGGGATCTTAGATGAAAGCCCCAAGCGAGAGGATGGTGCTGTTTGTGTGTGTAGAGAATACTTTTCGAAGCATCATGAGCGAAGCCATCTTCAACGCCCACGCGCCCGAGGGGTGGCATGCGGAAAGTGCGGGCGTGCAACCCGCCGAGGCGATTAACCCGATTGCCGTCGAGCTTTTGCGTGAAATAGGAATCGAGGTTGGCCCGAAAACCCCGAGGCTGGTTTCGCCTGGACTTACAGCACGCGCCTGGCGGGTCATAACGTTTGGCTGCCTGGACCGCTGCCCCATAGGAGCGAAGGAAAAGTCCGAAGACTGGCCCATCCCAGGAAGTACGATGGGCAAAGACG
>JAHFFU010000166.1 GCA_023247835.1 Candidatus Bathyarchaeota archaeon | reverse complement strand
ACGGCATTGGCGTCCATCGGTGTTCCGTCTGTGAAGGTAATGCCGCTTCGCAGGTGGAACGTGTAGGTCAGCCTGTCGGGACTGACATCGTAGTTCTCTGCTAGCCAAGGAACGACTTGGTCTGCCTTGTCACCTTTGAAGAATAGTAGCGTTTCGTAGACATTCTGTATTATCATAGCGCCAGAGGATTCATAGTCGATTGCTGGATCCAAAACGTCCGCCTGGCCAATCGTTTCTAAGACGATGGTATCTGGATTCTTCACCTGAAAGGAAGCCGGTTCGGTTTTCGGTATAGCAAAGTATGCTCCTGCTGCAACCGCACCGATAATTACGACAATCGCTACGGTTGCTTGTATACGTGTGATAGCTTTTTTCGACAATTTTCATCGACCAACCCAATGCGCGGAACATCTGCTTAAAACTACACTTTTCGAAACGAAAGAAACAATTCATTCAATACAGAAAGACTTTTAGTCACCCAGCAAGTACCGTCTCATGACGGTGCGGACCTGACGGGTAAGGAATAGTAATGTACGAACTCATGTACAAAATTAGACATCGAAATTGTCCGTACAACGAAATTTCGATTAAACATCCTGACGCGAAGATCTGGCATTGGTGCAACTCCAGAACAGACTTCTTTGAGATTAGGGGCAATGAGGCCCGCGCTGCGGCACAGGAACTCAAACGATTTGTTAGGCGCGTAGACAGGAGGCTGAGTCTAGAGACACACGTAGGGCGCGCGGGCGGAGGGCTTGTCTTGATGGCTTCAACCAGATGCCCCTGCTACCACCTCTTGGCAAGAGCGAACTCGCCTATCATAGACTTTCAAATAGATCGTTTTCACTGCGCATCGATAGGCCCAATGATTCACCAAGGCGGATGGGAGTATCATCGGATTGCGGCCCCAAAAGCCATCGAATTGAACCATTTCATCGTAGCCCTTGGGAGGATGGGTGAGATGGAAATCGTACTTAAGAAAAAGTTCCTTGGCGATTTTGCGCAGAGCACGTTCACGGTTTCAATTGCAGAATTATTCGGGAAACTGACTGAGAAACAGCGACGAGCCCTCGTTAATGCCTTAGACAACGATTACTACGCGATCCCAAGACGGACTACGGTAGGCCAGCTCGCTAGCGCCAAGGGCGTCCCAAGAACAACATATGAAGAACACCTACATAAGGCCGAAAGCAAAGTGCTCGAGTCGATACGACCATACTTGCGACTATATGATTCAGCTTGATGATCTATTCGATTCTATTGGCAGAGAGGGAGGGATAGAGGGTACTCGTCGTTGATCACTCGCCCCATTGCGAATTGATCTCGTCCGCACACTTCCTAATTGTGTCAGCTGACGTATGAGGTTCGAAGGCTAACACCAAGAACTTATCCTTTAGTTGCATTACTAGATCGATCAATCTGTCATGATAGATCACGACACCTCTGACGCGGCCATACCATGGCTCCATCTTCTGCGGAATGCTTGTCATCAAATGTGGAGCCATCTCCAAATGAGCCTCATCAGCTTCCTCAGGCGATATGCTCTGGAGGCCTTCGCGCATCCTGCTGAATATCGGTTGCCCAAACTCAGAAGTCAATGCAACAAACCTAATGCCGGGATCCATCTCGAATATTTGGTCGGGGCTTAGCCGGATGACCTCGTGACTCGCAGACCGGGGCATTCTGTGCACCAGTTATAGAAGCGTATCAACTGACTTATTAGTAAAAAATAGTTGGGTCACGGAAATTGTTTTCATGTTCCGCTCCTCATAAAGGTCGAACAAGAAGTTTACGCCGACCGATGCCGTCTCCGAATCTGCATCTCCTCCTCGAGCGTCCAGGTCTTGCCACTGTCGCGAGTCTCTTCTGAACGCCACCTGAACGATTCCGGTTTAATGTCGGAAAAGATCCATTTCACGGGAGACCCTTCATTAGTCCTACCTTCAAGGACGATTTCAGCACCCACTTGGCGCGCCACGAACTTTTGGACCACGCCCTGCGTGGGGCAGATCCAGACGCTGTGCGATGCATCGATCTTCGGATCGTAAAATCTAACCGTGGTCCCAAGCGGAATTGGCTTATGCGTCTTTTCGTCGATCCACATCCAGACATCTTGAACGCCGGTGCCGTCAAGAATCCATTCCCAGTGAAGTTCTCCTCTCGTTACGGACCAGGTTCCATCGGGTTGTAAATTGCGACATTCCAAGATGTCCCAGTCTCCGACGAACTGGCCGAAAAGCATGAGTTTCTCCCTCAATTCATGGTCGGGGCCGTCGGCGAGGAGGCCTTCAATCTCATGTTTGATGCTTGGTCGAGTCGTTAGAGAATTCATTCCGAGACTATCCTCTTGCCGTAGAACAGGTGCCGGGATGGTATATCTCTGGTGCCGTCACTGTACGGCTATAGACATTTACTCCGGTTAGCTCTCAAACCTCTCTATGGGACACTTCGAAGTAGCGTTCAAACTACAGCATGAATGCCCTTACAACACGTTTTCCAAGACGCACCCGGCCGTGGTCATTTCGCATTGGTGCAACTGGAGCCGAGATGTCTTGGAAATTGCCCACAGAGACCTGCGCGACGAACCGATACAAAAGAGTATCCAAGCATTGACTAAGGCTCTGGGAACAAGAATCATTCGAAAGTCATACACCAGCTCAAATTTACAGGTTGTATTGCAGCATTGCGCATGCGATAAGATTCCGCCGCCTACCGTCCCAGTTATCGAAGGTCATAACTGCCTCGGACTGCAGCCGGCGATCTATACAGGCGGATGGGAGTGGTATCGCGTCATAGCCTTCTCAGAGAGCGACCTCAGAAATCTTTTCAAAGAGTTGGACGAGTACTGCAAGGTTGAGATAACGTCGCGGAGATCAATTTCGAACGAGTCGATTCGTGACACTTTCCTCGTCTCGACTTCTACGTTGTTCGGTAATTTGACAGCCAAACAACGGCGAGCTCTAACAGTGGCGTTGGATAGTGGCTATTACCATCTGCCTAGAGGGGCGACGGCTGGAGAGATTGCGAATAAGCTCAGAGTTCCCCGCACTAGCTACGTCGACCATCTTCGGAAAGCAGAAAACAAGGTGCTCCAAGCGGTCGGATCTTACCTCCGTCTGAATCCGACAGTCACGTGACCGTGGTGCAACTAGTTCTACTACCGTTATTTGACGGCTATGAACTTATGCGAAGGAAATGCTATAGTAATGCGATGGTTGAAATGAAAACGAAATTCGCGTACACTGGAATCAGAGTTAAGGATCTGGAGAAGTCGGTTAAGTTCTATACACAATTAATGGGCATGAAGGAGGCGGGGAGAGGAAATGTGGACATAACGGGCGGACAGACCGTGAGCCTAGTGACCGAAGAAGGAGGACCACAGCTGGAACTCAACTTTTACCCCGAGGGCAGCAAATTCGCAACAGACTACTCTGCCGGTGACGGCGTTGACCATCTAGCCTTCAAAGTTGACGACCTGGATGCAGCCCTACAGGAGGCAACAAACCTTGGCCATCCCAAAGTATTGGAGATGAAAGCGGGAGAAAGTAGGTGGGCATTCATTCAGGATCCCAACGGAATCTACATCGAGCTCTTCGCATAGGAGTGGAAGAAAGGGCGAAGCCGATCAATGGCAGAAGTCAAATGAATGACAGGTTGAT
>JAHFFU010000165.1 GCA_023247835.1 Candidatus Bathyarchaeota archaeon | reverse complement strand
CGTCGGTGGGCGCGAAGATTATAGCCTGGGCTTCCTTCACATCCGCCTTCCTAATGCTGACATTCTCATTGAGGGCTACACCAGAGTTTCTTCGGATCAAGCCGTCCATTCGGATGATTTCTTGGCCTTGGTCCTCAGCGTAGGCTGGCCAGGCTACGGCAACAGTCATCTTCTTACCGTGTATCTCAACGAAGTCGCCCGCTGTTATGCCCAGTTTCAGCATTGTGTCGTTATCTATACGGACCTTACCGTGCCCAACATCACGTTGTCTGGCGTCCGCAACTCTCAAGGAAGACTCTTTACTGCTCATTATTAGACTCCTTCAAACAGGATACTAGCACGGCTCGTGCTGCTCAGACCTTGATTCCAGCTATTAAAATCCCTTTTGTAACCTGCAGCATTTACCTGTTCGTTTCTTGAGCTGGACGCATAGAAAGTGAATTCATTCATGTTGGTTTCAACCAAGGATTTTGTTACCGAAGGTAACAAAGGAAGCATATAAATGTTACTTAAAGTAACAGCTTCAGAAGCGTCCGACACTAAGAACCTGTATTTCGCCCACCAAGTCTACCGCGCGTATCGCTTCTTCGACCTGGTCCATCTTGCCTTCAGCATCTTCAGGAAGAATCACGTAGGCTATCAGTGCAACGAGCCCAAAAGCCACAGGCTCTTCTTCGAACCTTTGAACCGTAGAACCAGCCGGCAGAGACGATTGAACTTTTGACTTCAGAACACCAAGGTCAATATTCGCATCACTCGGGAAAATCTTGATAGATGCGAGTACCTTCGCCAAGAGCTTCCAACCAATTGAAAATCTCATGGCCCCGTGAAACCGCACTTAACGCAACGGTATGGGCGGCCGAACATTCGGCATTTCTCGCAGCGCCAGATTGTCACTTCGCCGCAGCTGGGGCAGGGGAACTTAACTGCACCCTCGCCAGGAAGGATGGTGCGCGCGCACCACGTACATGTGGGCATGCGGATGCCCTTCTCACTGGTTACAGGCATTGTTATGCTCATTCACTGGCACTTCGGGTTTCCCACACGCACAGTTCTGACGGTTATAAATTGATTGCTAGTTTCATGGAGCAAAATAGGGCCTCAATCAGGCCTGAACTCAAACCGTCGGACAGACCGACAAATTCAAACAGCAGCTTGATGACATTCCGTTAGCTACTTCCAGCCTCCCCTTTGGGGCACAACGTTTGGTCAAAATAGATTCCGTTTGCAACCTCGACAGGTTCCGGCGCTTCATGATCATGAGCACCTGTCAGTCCTACATTCCACTAGACTTGGACGAGGACGAAACTATCTACCCAGAACGGTCCTCAGACAAAGGCACCATGTATGTCGAGGCCGAAGATAAGGAAACGGTCCAACAGATACGCGAGATCAGGTTCACCAGAGTGGCGAATGTTCTAGGGGTCATTTACAATTCCAAGAGTGGCCGAACGCAGTTGAAATGGCGGCACTTGAAAGGCAGGGTGGGAAGGTTAAGTGGAGAAGCAAGCCCGAACACCCTAGTGAACCTATTTGCATCCCAAGCCCTACCGGAGTCCTACGCGATCGCCGAACCTGAGCGAGAAAAAGAACCGCCGGAAGAAGAAGCCTCGACGTCGATAAATGAGGCCTTTGCAGACACGTAAGAGAGCCAATCACGACAGTGCGCCTAGCTTCCCAGCCGAATTGGAAGTTTTGCGCCGTGGAAGTCTAAACGGCTAATCTAGCCCGAAATGGCGCCTCTACAAAAAGGCGCATATTGCCAGATGCGACTCGAATCAGAGGTCCGCAGGTCATCAATTCTAGAACAGCATTTTGTTCATGGCAGATGGACGATCATCAAGATCTACGTCCGAGGAGAGCTACGCGAAATCGTGGTCAGACGCAGGGAAGGAAATCATACCTAGAAGGCTGTGTTCTCGATCCTCGTCCGATTTTATGTCGCGCAAGGCAAGTTTTGTATTGACGAAGGACAGGTACAAACCCGAGTTAGCGAGGGTCGTGGCAAGCCTTGGGTGTTGACCTGGCTGACATCATACCGGAACAGTCGACTTCCCTCGACAATTTGTCGAACAAGACGCTAGCGGTCGACGCCTACAACGCACTTTACCAGTTCCTCGCCATAATTCGGCAGCCCGACGGGACACCGCTCAAGGATCGCCGTGGGAGAATAACAAGCCACCTTAGTGGTTTGTTGTACAGGACTACGAACCTCGCCGAGAAAGGGATCAAGCTCGCCTTCGTGTTTGATGGCAAACCCCCGGAACTGAAGGAGTTTGAGGTCCGACGGCGCCGCCAAGTAAAGGAGGAAGCAGTGGTGCGTTATGAACGGGCGCTCAAAGAGGGGAAAATCGAAGAGGCGAGAACATACGCCCAAGCGACCTCACAGCTGAAGGATATCATGGTCGAAGACGCCAAGACGCTTCTGGATGCCCTCGGCGTCGCTTGGATTCAAGCGCCCTCGGAAGGAGAAGCTCAAGCCTCTTTCATAGCATCGCGAGGGGATGTGTGGGCCGTTGCTTCCCAGGACCACGACTCATTACTTTTCGGGGCCCCAAGAATGGTGAAGAACCTTGCTATCACAGGTCGTAGAAAGCTACCGCGCAGGGATGCCTACGTCGAGGTGGAACCGAAAATCATTGAATTATCTAAACTGCTCGAAGAACTCTCGCTCACGAGAGAGCAACTGGTTGACGTGGGGATACTGATAGGAACCGACTTCAACCCAGATGGCGTAAAGGGCATCGGCGCCAAAACCGCCGTGAAACTGGTTCGTGAACACGGTACTCTCGAAAAGGTGATGGCTAGCAACCCGGACATAACAATCCACCCATCTCCGGAGAGTGTTCGGAAGGTCTTCCTTCAACCAGACGTAAGGGCCGATTATTCTCTAAAGTGGTCGAAACCTGATGAAGAGAAGCTCGTCTCCTTCCTATGTGGTGAACGCGACTTTTCCGAGGAGCGTGTGCGAAAAGCCGTGTCAAGGATGATGACCGTCACTGCGCAGCCCACACCGAAAACTACACTTGATTCCTACTTCGGCTAGGACCCAGCGCCCAATTCTTTTCGGCAAGGTTATGGGAGTTTCTGCCCTCTCTGGCGTCTTGTTCTCTAAGGATTCCAACCACGCCTTCCTCTCATAGGCACGAAGGCGACGCCGCCTAAGTTTTCATGCGACAGGCTACCGTCTTTCTTCTTTCTTATTCTCATTAGCTCCTGGTAGAACTGCGCTGCGCCCACGGGGATGAGAAGGGAGCCGCCCACGTTAAGCTGGTTTGCCAACTCGGCGGGAATTTCAGGCGCGGCACTTGTTACTATGATCAGATCAAATCGCGCTTCTCCTTCCAAACCCTCAGAGGCATCGGCTTCCATGAATGTCACTCTACCAGAGTAACCCAGACGCTCCACATTCTTCCTCCCAAATTCAGCTAGCTTTGGCACAATCTCTGCCGACCATACATGCCCCCAGGTTTCTTTCGGCTCCTCGGCGGCGGCTACCACTTCCGCGTACACACAGCTCATGTAACCGCAGCCACCCCCGACCTCCAAAACACGTTGGCCGAGCTTCATTTCGCCATCTTCACAAAAGAGCGCAGTCATGTGGAGGGCGCTCGTCGTTTGGCCGTACCCTATTGGTATTGGTGAGTCGACGTAGGCATAC
>JAHFFU010000015.1 GCA_023247835.1 Candidatus Bathyarchaeota archaeon | reverse complement strand
CGACCAAGCAATATTGTAAATCAGTACGTCGTAGGCGGTGAATTGGCGCATCAATCCCGAGGCTGATCTTCGAAAGACAGTCTTACCTGCAGCCTTAGCTAGTTCTTCTGGAGAGGACATCACAGAATAACTCCAAGAATTTCCTGAGTCAATTATGGCGGTGGACTGCATATATAATACTTAACAAACAGCGGAGTCAGTGGCACCGCAAGGAGTTCCCCATTTTCGTAAAGGTCCTCTCATAATCATAGGTTCCGCCAGTTGGCAGTAGCGCGTAAATTACAAAATACCTTGACGAATCTGGGCAATGCACATGAACAGATCGCGCTTCACGTGGGCTCTTTCTCTTACCAGTGAAAAGACCCACAGTTATCTCTTCAAACCTTGCCCGGTTGTAAGCTCCCTGATGTGAGTTGATACTGATTGAGTCGTGCGAAATTCGTTCGAAACTCTTCACGTTCCCAGCTGTCTTTATTCTTTTGAGGCTGTGGTCGGCATGTTCTTCGACCGTTCCGAAATTCTTCTTGGCCTTTTCGAGGTCTCCCCAAGATAGGAAGATCTTCATCCTATCCGGGAAGTGGAAGACTACGTCGCCTTCGCCGCGCCTGCTCTTAGGGTTGAACTCCACACGTGAATCATTCGGATAATCGATTGAAAATCCGTAGACGCTAAACTGCTCAAAATCCTGCTCCATCAAAAAACTACTCTCACAAACAAGTTTCAGACCTACTAGCCATTATGCTCTTCCATAAGAGCATTAGTTGTCTTTGGCAAAACAGGCGTTGGGGCTGCGGGCGGGGTGAACGGATATATCGTGTCCGATGTTGAGAAGTAGATTCAGCGGTCAGGCCCCCTCTCTACAACAAGTATGCCTGAACCTACCGGTGTTATCGTGTTGAATTGCACGACAGTTCTGCTTCCTGCGTGAGTTGTTCGATCCTGGGCTAGGGGATTGTTTAAACAACCCTAGGAGCAGAAACCGCCAGGGCGGTGGTTATGCAAGCTAAATTTGACGTGGTTGTGGTTGGGGGAGGGCTGGCTGGGCTCTCGCTCGCCTTCGGCTTGGCCGACAGAGCGCATTCGGTCGCCGTCCTTGAAGCCAGACCAAGCATAAAGCCCGCCAAGCGTGGTTTGTCCTTATCACCAAACGGCCTTGAAGCCCTCGATAAACTTCGCTTGCTCCAAGATATTGAGAAGATAGGTTGTAAAGTCCGATCAGTAAAATTCCTCAAGAACAATGGCGAACTAGTAGTCGACTACGATTACAGCCTGCTCAGGCACAAACAGAATTACATCTTGGCATTGCTGCCTCACGAGCTTGAGCTTCTTCTTCGGAAACGAGCATTGGACAGAGGCGTTAAGCTGTACGAGGGTGCCTCGTTCGGAGGTTTGCTGCGTGAAGATGGGCAGCCAAACGGAGTTCGAGCAACCATTGCTGGTTCCGTGCAAGAGCTTCGCGCTGATGTTGTCGTGGGAGCGGATGGGGCCATGTCAAAGGTTAGGGAATCTGTGGGCATACGGGCTGAGGTGAAAAAGTACGGGTACGGATACGTCGTCACGCTTGTCGGTGAGATAAGTGACTCTTCCGAAGAAGCAAATCATTACTTGGCCAGAGGAAAGATGCTGGGCATTTTCCCTGTACCGGGCGGGAGTTACCTATTCTACTACTTACGACCCGATGGCTTCGATGGCCTGAAGGCACTTGGGCTGGAACAATTCAAATCAACACTTACATCTCTAGCGCCCGACCTTGCTGGACCTCTGGAGGCGGCCAGGTCCTGGGATGATTTCTTGTATATGAGCCCCCAACAAGTAAAGGCAAGATCTTGGGTGAGCGATCGCGTTGCCCTGATTGGTGACGCCGTTCACTCCCTAGAGCCCAGCCTTGGACAAGGTGCGAATTTGACACTACAAGACGTAAACGCCTTGCTCGAGGTCCTTGAGGATTGTCTCGCAAAATCTGACTTTTCAGCAAACGCGCTCAGGAGGTACGAAGAAGCTAGGAGGCCGCAAACAGAGTTCATTCAAACTATGGCCGAGCGGACGGCAATGTACATGAATACGAACAATAGAGCGATTGAGTGGTTGAGGAATCGAGGCCTTAGAAACGCGCAGAAGAATCACGCATTAATGCTCTTATCATTAGGGATTGTTTCAGGAACAATTCAAAAGCTAAGTCTTGCAGAGAAGTTCAGACTTGCTGGCATTTTGTAGGCAAGGCGGATTTGTGCCCCTTAAGGAAATTAATAATGAATTGTGATTAGCAGACGCTGTATATTGACAAATGACTACGTGGGCGCGAGGTTGTCTCACTTTGAGACTGACGGATAAGATTACAAACCAGAAACCCCTCGTCGTTGTCGAATTCAAACCTGACCAGCCTAACCTGGCCGATTTGGTAGCGAAGGTGAGACCGTATGTTGACGCGGTTAGGCTCACTGCTTTAAAGAACTCGGCCGACCCAAACGATCCGAAAAGGACTGCTGAAAGAATTTGCTTTGAGTCATCCATCAAGGTTAGGCGCGAAGCGCAGGTTGACGTAATAACCTCAATTGTGTGTAGGGACCATTTGAAAGACGACGACATGCTTCACCGTCTAAAAGAGTCAGGGATTGACAACCTGCTCGCACTGTACGGGGACCCAAATGATCCGCCGTACTCCAATTACTACAATTTCAAGTCCTCAGTTGAGCTAATTCAATGGGTGCGAAATCAGGAATCGAATACAAACCTTGGCACAGGGTTCTGTATAGCCGTTGGAAGCGATCCTACCTCCGGAGACATCCAAAAACAATTCTCAACATTAATGCAGAAGAAAGACGCTGGGGCGAATCTGGTAATCACCCAACCGATATTCGACCCTGACCAAGCACTGAAATTCTTCAACGCCTTCCAGGACGCAAACGGGAAAATTCCAACCTTAGTTGGACTACTGGTGCCCAAAAGCGACAAATCACTAGCGTTCTTAGAAAAGAGACTTGGTGTTAGCATCCCACAAGAAGTCAAGGAAAGAATGAAGGGAAAAGATGTGGCGGAAGGCATGCAGATTGTCAGGGAAGTCTATCGCACCCTATGGAGTCAAGTCGACGGGTACTATGTTTACCCCTGGGCAGACCGAGATCTAACTGTCACAACATCTTTACTCAAAGAGTTGGAAGAACAAGAACTGAAAAAATCAGTTTCTTAGTATTGAAATAGTGACTATTCCTTGCTCGTTAAGCCTACCCTATTGCCCCTGAAGCAACGCCCTGACGTTGCCTTTTGCAATCTCCTTCTTCGGGTCGTGGAAGTAGAACGAAACCACAGTTGCTTTTCTGGGCCCGGCAGGTGTCTCCACGGTCAGACTGTTTCCTAGCTCGGAATGCTCGATGCTGACCATAGCGCGGCCGATGTTCTTCTGCAGGCGCGGCGAGAAGAAGGCCTTGGTGAGATCCCCTACCTGTTTTCCGTTGCTGGTAACCGGCCAGCGATCTCCCGTATCCCAGCCAGGGACTTTCTCGGCTCCACTGTCCCAATTCCACTCGTAAGTTGGAGCGCCCTGAATCTCTAACCCGACCAGTTTACGCTTCAGGCCCTCAGCCTTGATTCGTTTCAGAGCCTCTTTGCCGATATAGTCCGACTTCTTCTCTAGGTCAACTACGTAGTCCAACCCCACCTCGAAAGGATTGTTTTCCAAGTCCATATCGCAGCGGTAATCCAAGATTCCAGCTTCCAAGGATCGTATGTGCGTCGGGCCAGTAACCGTTATACCGTAAGGCCGGCCGGCTTCCAATATCATATCCCAAAGTTGCAGTGCCCGCTCGCCAACATTGCTATCGGTCAGGAAGATTTCATAGCCAAGCTCGGCGGTGAAGCCTGTACGGCTTGCAACGACATCCAGGTCATTCAGTTTTGCCCGAGTGCAGTAGTAGTAGCCAAGGTCGAGTATACGGTCGCCGAAGAGGGCACGCATAACGTAAGGAGACTTCGGTCCTTGGATTTGAACTGGTGATACATCTGGTTCCTGTATCTGCACATTCATTCCAGAATGGATAGCTACGCCCTTGGCCCAAAGCAATAGATCGACATCGCTTGTTGAAAGCCAGAAATGGTCCTCGGCTAGGCGCAAGAGTACGGGATCGCTAATGATCCCGCCCTTCTCGTCACAGATTATTACGTACCTGCACTGCCCTACCTTACATTTCGATACGTCTCTCGGAGTGAGATAATTTGTGAATTTGAAAGCGTCAGGACCAGTTATCTCAACTTGCCTTTCGACAGACACATCCCAGAGAGTGACACTGGTTACGACTTTGTCGTATTCCTTGTACATGTCGCCGTAGTATCGCGGGTGGTACATGTGATTATAGACGCTGTAAGCCTTGCACCCAGCGCGCTTGTGAGCCTCATAGAAGGGCGTCTTACGAATACGAGGGTACACATAGACCTTAGGGGTAAATTTCTCGCGGACTACTTGCATGGCCCAGCCTTCTTCCGTAGCCGTATATAATTCTGTACCTAGTCAACGGTTCCACAAAATTTCTCGCGAAATTTTCCAGCGGAAATATTGTCATCCAAAAAAGTTAGTGTGAACCTTTGAGGCAAAGCGTTGGGAATTGTTTGAGTCGGTGAAACGTCCCTTCCAGAAAATATCGATTTCATGAAACCTCGATCGCAAAAAGGATTCTATTAGTAAACGCTTAATACGAAAGAAGCGGCCCAATCACTTATGTTAGCAGCCAAGTTCTATGAACCTAACAAACCTCTGAAGCTAGAGCAAGTGGCTATTCCAGGCTTTGGCGACGGCGACGTTCTCGTGAACATCAAGGCGAGCGGGATTTGCGGTTCAGAAATTCACGTTTGGAAGGGACGCGATACGAGTGGGAAATTTCCACGGACTCTAGGCCATGAAGGGGCGGGAATTGTCGAAAAAGTTGGTGGTAAAGTAAAAGATGTTTCTCCTGGGCAGAGGGTTTTGGTAGATTACAATGTGACTTGCGGCGTTTGCAGATTCTGTCGGAATGGGCGAGAGAACCTTTGTGTTAACCTTGAGTATATTGGCTACCAGAGGGATGGAACATACCAGGAATACATCGCCGTTCCAGCCAAGAACGCAATACCCCTACCGAACAACGTTAGTTTTGAAGAGGGTGCAATAATCTCCTGCGGTGTGGTAACAGCATTCCACGCAACACGTCAGGCCGACATTAAGATTGGTGACCATGTCGTTATCGTAGGCCTGGGCGGGGTTGGACTTCACGGGATCCAGTTTGCGCGTATGCAGGGTGCGGGCCAGATAATGGCTGTCGATATCTTGGAAAGCAAATTGAAACTTGCAAAAGAACAGGGTGCAGATTACGTTGTGAACCCGATGAAAGAAGATTTCGTTGCCAAGGCTAAGGAATTATGGGGAGGAGCAGATGTCGCTTTTGAGTTCATCGGGTTGCCTAAAACCTTGAAGGACTCAATCCGGTGCCTCGCGAAGGGTGGCAAAGCAATTGTTGTGGGAATGTGTTTTCAGGATGTGACTTTTAACCCTGAAGGGGACTTCAGGTTCCTAGAAGCGCAAATCAGAAGCTCTGCGGATCATACGAGTGATGATTTAAGAAAACTTCTCGAGCTCGTGGCCTTGAAGAAAATCGACCTCTCAAAATCTATAACACACAAGTTGAAACTCGAAGAGGTCAACAAGGGTTTCGAGATGCTCGATACGAAACAGGATAACCCGGTTAGAATAGTGCTCTCGGTCTAATTAGGGCCGAAACACGGTAGAAGTCTTTCTTACAGGCCAAGTGTGCGCTGCTCAAGACTTGCTCTACCGTGTGAATTTTCCTGAACCGAGAGCCGAAAAACGATGATAAGATGCTCGCCTTAATGATTTCCGCCACTCGTATGTTACTGGGCAAACGGTGGCGCTGGGTCAAATGCAAGCAAAGCGTTAAATGAAACAAAGGCGCCCAATAAGATTGGTCTTCTTGAGTCAAAAGAAGCTCTTCCTGAGAGATGCGACCGGTCTAGTAAGGGCATGGAGCACCTACGACTCCTTCGTATATTCCGCGCTCTCAATTAACATAGTAACCCTAGGATGGTTCATCTTTCCCTTCGCGACCTTTGTCCCTGAAGGCAATCTTATCACCGCGATTATTGTCAGTGGCCTATTAATTTTCTTTGAAATCGTAACGTATGCTATGCTTATCGCGGTTATGCCTAGAGCTGGGGGCGACTACGTCTGGCAAAGCAGGGTTCTCAGCGGGAGCGTCGGGTATATCCTAGCATTTACGGGGTACGTCTTCATACTCTGGCAGTGGGGGCCCATATATGGCAACATACTAAGCGTTGAGCTAGCAGCTCCGGTAGCTGCAGTCCTCGGCAACTCCTCCGCCGCGATTTGGTGGTCGGGTCCTAACGGAGTCTTTACATCGTCCATTCTTACGATTATCTTAGTTTCAATTTTCATATCACTGGGAATGAAGTGGTACGCCCGAATTCAAAGATGGTCGTTCCACATTGGAATGATAGGACTCATAGTAATATTGGCGATTCTTGTAGGATCATCTCAAGCTAGCTTCCAAGCCTCATTCGACTCATTTACGGCACAGGTCTTTGGGAGCTCCACCGCGTACCAGTCATCGATTGAACTCGCCTCGGCCGGAGGCTTGGCAGGCCAATCTGGGATCACAGATTGGAACTTTGTTCCGAGCCTTGCTCTGATCCCTATGGTAGTATTCTTCAACCTTTACCCGATTTGGGGTGCAACGCTCTATGGAGAGGTAAGGGGCTCAAATGATTTCAAGAAAAATGTTAGAGCCCTAACAACATCACTAGTCTTTACGACCGTTCTGGCTGTTGTGACCCTGTTACTTTTCGCCAACGTATTTGGCTGGAATTTCTACAACTCCGCGAACTATGTTTATGAGGGAACTATTTATGGCTACAACCCGTCAAGTGCACCACTCCCAATCTTCCCATATCCAGCGCTCTTAGCCGGAATTATTACACATAATCTGGCTCTGCAACTTTTCATATTAATCACGATGAGTTTCTGGTATTGGGGCTGGGCCGGTACGTTATTCATCACTTCCACGCGAGTCATGTTTGCGGCTTCTTTCGACAGAAGTTTGCCCTCCTTGTTCGCGAATGTGAACGAGAAGTTCAGGTCACCACTAAACGCTATAATCGCGATGGCAATACCAACCGCCATTTTGAGCTACGTCTACGCTTACGTGCCGGGGTTTACATCCTTCACTCTGGATGCGGTCTTGGTCATCGCTGTGATGTATCTCGGCACAGCGATCGCTGCAGCCGTGCTGCCTTATAGAAGGAAGGAATTGTACGAAGCTTCGCCAATCTCAGGGTACAAGGTCGGTGGAATACCGTTAATCACAGTGGCGGGCGTTATAACCGCACTTTTCCTTGCCGGCGTCCTTTGGGCTTGGGCCACGAACCCAGTCTACGGTGTCAACAACCCGTCTTCAGCACTGTACATCCTAATACTCTACATAATCGCAGTTGTACTGTACTTTGGTTTCAAGGTCTACAGGAAGAAACAAGGTTTCGACATGGACAAGATCTACTCACAAATCCCAGTAGAGTAGAAAGCATCTTCCGACCGTAGGCCTGAACCCAACGAGTGGGAAGCCGGTGCCGCGCATTTTCTTTGCAACCGACATTCATGGCTCTGAAATATGTTGGAAAAAGTTCATCGCGGCCGCGGACTTTTACAAGGCCAGTCTGCTAGTTCTAGGAGGGGACATGACAGGCAAAGCTTTGATTCCAATAATTGCTGAAAAAGATGATATCCACACTGCTGATTTTCAAGATAACCACCTTGTCTTGAAGCGCCCCGAAGAAGTGGCAAAGTTAGAGAAGAAAATATCAGACAAGGGATATTATCCGGTTCGTCTCGAGCGAGCTCGATTCGACGAACTTAGCTCCGATACAGAGAAAATTTCTGCTTGGAGTAGAGAGACCTTCGGCAACTTGATGATTGAAAGGGTTAGGTCCTGGATGAACTATGCTGAGGAAAAACTGAGAAACTCGGGGACACAATGTTACGTTTGCCCTGGAAACGACGACATGTTCGATATAGACAAAGTTATTCAAGAATCTAAATCGGTAATAAATGCTGAAGGCAAGGTACTTCAAATCGCGGGCGAATACGAACTCCTTAGCACAGGTTGGTCCACTCCAACTCCATGGAAAACATACCGAGAATGTTCCGAGGATGAGCTTGCGAAAAAGATTGAAAACATGACCAATCAGCTGAGAGACCCTACAAGAAGTATATTCAACTTCCATGATCCCCCCGTGGACTCAGGTCTCGACGATGCCCCTGCCCTGACCAAAGACCTCGACCTGAAAGGTGGTGGAAAAATCACCCAGGCTGTAGGAAGTGTTGCGGTCCGAGAAGCGATCCGCAAGCTCCAACCCTTACTAGGACTTCACGGACACATACATGAATCGAAAGGAATCGCCAAGATTGGGCGGACCATTTGTATCAACCCAGGCAGCGTCTATGAAGAGGGCACTCTTATGGGCGCAATTGCTGACTTGAAAGATGGAAAGGTCGAGCGATACTTTGTGACAGCAGGTTAGCTGTCAGTATCGTTGTTCAACTCCTCTGTGTCAGAATGAAGATACAACTTAACTAATTCAAGAAAGAGGAATGCAGACTTATAATTCACGGACTGAAGCAGAGCCTTCGGCGGATGATAAAACCTGAAGGATGCTCTGGATGAGTCGGCAAAGCTCGTTGTGATTGGTGCTGGCAGCGTCGGTTGTAGTGCTGCTTACCATCTCGCGAAAATGGGACTCACCGATATAGTCGTGGTAGATCAGGGACCAACGTTTCGTGAGCGAGGGTCAGTTCCGCCCATAGCTTTGGTGTTTCAAACTAATTATTCAAAGACGATGTCAAAATTCGCCCAATACAGCGTGAGCCTTTTCAGAGATCTGAGCAAGAGTGGAGAACGCTCGTGGTACGAAGTCGGGGGATTGGAGGTCGCCTACACAAGGGAGAGATGGGAGGATCTCAAGAGGAAGCTGGGTGTTGCAAAATCGTGGGGACTTGAGAGTCAGCTGCTTACGGCAAAAGAAGCCAAACAGAAGATCCCGATCCTAGATGCTGACAAAATCCATGGCGCATACTTCACTCCGAGCGATGGAGCGCTTGATGTCGTTCCCGCATTGGAGGCTATGGGTAACTACGCGAAAGAGAAGGGAGTGAGGTTCTACGGCGATACAAGAGTCACTGGGTTCGAAGTCGCCGGAAACCGCGTTAAGGCGGTGATTACTGATCGAGGGACAATCCCCACTGGGATGGTTCTGAGTGCCGCTGGGATATGGGGCCCTCTGATTGGCAAAATGGTAGGCCTCAACATTCCATTAACACCATGCGAACACCAAGTAATGCGGGTAGGACAAATCAAAGAACTCGCAGGCCTCACAGGTACTGTCCATCCGATTCTCAGGCATCAGGACCGCGATCTCTACTTCGTTCAAATCGATGATAGCTATGTAATTGGCTCCTATCTGCACGAGCCACTCCTGGTGGACCCACGTGACCTTCTCCAGCACGAAGAGGCCCCCGTGGTCCCTTGGGTCAAGCCCTTCATGCCCAGCCTATTCAACAGAGCATGGGAGGCGGCAACAGACCTTCTGCCTCCGCTGCGGCATTCCGAACCTTACTACAAGATTCATGGGATCTTCTCTTTCACTCCCGATGGCAATCCGCTGCTCGGCGAGCATTTGGGTCTGAAGGGTTTCTGGGTTGCTGAAGGCGTTTGGATTTCGCATTCCGGGGGGGTCGGGAAGATCATGGCGGAGTGGATCCTTGATGGTACTCCCAGTCTTGATTTACGAGAATGTGACCTCTATCGCTTTCATGAGCACGCGTTCACCCCAGCTTATGTTAAGGCGCGTGGAGCACAGCAGTACCGTGAAGTCTACGATGTGATTCATCCGCTTCAGCAGATTCAGAACCCACGTAACCTACGCCTTAGCCCCTTTCATGCACGATTCAAGGAACTGGGAGCCGTGTTTTTTGAGAGCGTCGGTTGGGAGAGACCTCAATGGTTTGAGGCGAATCAAAAGCTGCTTGAGGGTCTTGAAATTCCTACTCGCTCCGGATGGGAAGCGCGCTACTGGTCCCCTGTAGAAGGGGCTGAACACATAGCTACACGCGAGAGAGTCGCAATGTACGATCTGACCCCCTTTACGAAGATAGACGTCACAGGGGACAAGGCATTGGAGTTCTTGCAGCACCTAACAACCAACAATATGGACCAACCCGTCGGCCGCGTAGTCTACACATCAATGTTGAATGAGAAAGCGGGAATAATGTGTGACTTGACAATATCGCGCCTGGCGCCAAATCATTTCCGAGTAATAACCGGTGGTTCAGTCGGCCCGCATGACCTAGCTTGGATGCTGAAACACGTGCCTTCCGATGGGTCTGTTCACCTAACGGACGTTACCTCTAGCTACTGTTGCGTGGGGTTGTGGGGGCCTAAAGCTCGTGACACGATAGAGCTAGTTAGTGGAGATGATTTTTCGAACAGTGGGTTTCCGTACTACACCGCTCGAAGAATAGCGATAGAGTC
>JAHFFU010000164.1:1860-3670 GCA_023247835.1 Candidatus Bathyarchaeota archaeon | reverse complement strand
ACCCGCTCGTGAAAGGCGTAACCTTTGTCGGGTCGACACCAGTTGCTAGGTACGTATACAAACTCGCCGGAGAACATGGAAAGAGAGCGATAGTCCAAGCTGGCGCGAAGAACTCAATAGTCGTCATGCCTGACGCCGACATGTCCGGCGCGGTTGAATCATGTGTCTCCTCCCTGTTCGGTAATACTGGTCAACGTTGTCTTGCCGGAGCTAACGTTGTGGTAACCGGTGAGGCCCGCAAAGCTGTGGTTGAGAACTTGGCCCGGCGGGCGCGCGGCCTCAGGTTGGGATATGGGCTTGAGGAGAAGACGGAGATGGGCCCGATGGTTTCGAAGAAGGCCAAAGAGAGAGTTCTTGCATACATTGACAAGGCAACGGCGGAAGGAGCCTCTCTTGTTCTCGACGGGAGGGACGCACGCGTAGAGGGCTTTGAGAACGGGTACTACCTAGGCCCAACCATCATCGACAGGGTCCAACCCCACATGACGATTGCCAAGGAGGAGGTTTTTGGACCCCTCGGCACCGTGATTGAAACGCCCGACCTTGACGGGGCCATTGACTTCATCAACAAGAGCACCAACTACGGAAACGCAGCGAGCATATTCACACGTGACGGCTCCAATGCAAGAAAATTCAGGCGCAGGGTTCAAGCCGGCAACATCGGCATAAACGTTGGAGTGGCTGCACCTGCTGCCTTTTTCCCTTTTGGCGGAATGAGGGATTCATTCTTCGGAATACTACATGGACAAATGGACTCGGTTGACTTCTTCACCGATCGGAAGGTAATCATAAGCCGCTGGGCCTAGACGCTAAGAAGTGCAGAAGCAGTAATTCACGAGGCCGAGGACGGCGGAACAATTTTCTTGTCGCCCTCTGGTAGTTCGTACCATTGCACTCGTTCTCCTACTCGGGCTCTAAGCTTCCACCGCACACTCTTCGGGGCACTCTCTATCCTCTCCGACAAAGCTTGCAACCGCATGCGCACAACCTCTCGATCCTTCTCCTCCAGACCGTATTGTGGAAGCGCATTCAGAACATTCGTGAGGTTTACTGTAAAGGTTTTGTAGATGCCCCAGTCGTCCGAGCACAGTTGGGCTAGGTACTGGCCGTTTATGGTTTCGGGAGCATCTGAATCGCCCACCTCGTGGTCTCGAACAAGGGCAATTATGTCCCTGTACTCTCGTTCGGTCACTTCCACGACCTGAAGTTTAGTTGCGAGAAGATCGGAGAGTGAGATCGTCAACTTATCTAGCAACAGTCGGTCTTTAAAGTCGAACCTATGGCACATTTCGAAAACATCTAAGAAGATGTCGATGCGCCTTTGGTTCTCGAGGTCTTGAAAGATCAAGCGTCTGTCGCCGTTTAATGCATTGAAAACTTCACGCGGCGCATAACTAAGGTCTGTGAAAAATTTTCTGATTTCCTTCGATTGCTTGCGGAAACCCATGAAGTCAATGTCCGCATAGTCCCTCTGCAATGTTCTGTGGGTGGCGCTGGGAGAATGAAATCTTACGGCAAGTCCGCCGAATAGCTTCAGTACTACCCCGCGTTTCTCCGCTCCGCTTAGAATTCGTTCCGTCTCTTGAATTATGTCGGCAACTGGTGCGGGTTCCAAGGCGCGGTCTTCACGTATCCACTTGAGCGCCGTCTATATTGCTTCGACGATGGGGAGATTTTCCAAGGTTGCCTGTACACTCTTTGCCGCTTGGTCAAAGGCCTCAAGATGTTTCTGAACTTCCTGCTCAGTGTGCGCGACTGATATCGTCCATTGCTCGTCAGGGCCCGTTCCGCACGGGATTATGCCCTGATT
>JAHFFU010000164.1:0-1760 GCA_023247835.1 Candidatus Bathyarchaeota archaeon | reverse complement strand
TTTCTCCGCCCGCGGTATGCTCGTGCTATGCGGATTGCATGCATCGTAGCCTCCGCCCCTGTTGATGAGAAGCGAAGCATATCCACGTGAAATCGATCTGTAATGATCTTAGCGAGCTCGTTGCATTCGGAGCTTTCGTAGCCGTAAATTGTTCCGTTCCTGATTTGGTCGGAGATCGCTGCCGTTAACTTCGGATGCGCATGACCCGCGACTAAGGCACCAAAGGACATGTTGAAGTCTATGTACTCGTTGCCATCGGCGTCCCACAGCCTGCTCCCCTGCCCCTTCCTGAAATAGAGCGGATAGGGATCAATCAAACGGTAATTGCTGTGGACACCCGACGGAGCATGCTTGCGCCCTTCTTCGTAAAGCTTCGCAGACTTAGGAGTCTTAGCTCGGAGCTTCTCAGTTTCCTCTGCTACAGGCCCGCCGCTCATTTTTTCCAAAATTCCTCTAGTGCTATTCTGGTGGGATTTCCTTGAAGGCCATACTTAGCTGCAGGCCTTTGCTTCGGTTTCTGAGATAGGCTACAACCATTATGAGAGCGCCGAGGGCGTATATTGTGCCATACATGGTTATTGAGAACGAATCTATCGGCAAGGTTCCGGACTGGTATGCAAGGTAAGTTGAGTAGATCAGATATACCGCTGCACCCAAGCCCAGCCAACTTATGAGGGGCAGTAAGAATTTCTTTCTCGCGACAAATGCTAATTCGTAAAGACCTCGCCTTCTAAAGGGAAAGATTACCGCCGCGATGGCGGGTATTATGAAGCCGAAACTGAACATCGTAAAGCTGAGCGTGGCGAACTCTCCCGAGTTAGGCAAAAAGGCCGCCATTGCAGCTGCTATCACACCTCCAACCGTGACGAGGACTGTGGCAATTACAGGTGTGTGAAATCTTTCGTTTACCGACGCTACCATATCTGGTAGAATTCTGTCGAAGGCCCATGCGAACAGATACCTAGTCTGCGAGATTATGAGTGGCGGAAACTCAAAGAAGATCGGCAACCACAGCGCCAAGAACATCACCACGTAGAGTGGGACGCTCTTGTAGACCAGGAGGGCGAAGAACGGCACGAACCCTCCCACTCCTGAAACTGGAGCAGTGTCACTAGAAGCAAGGCTACTCCAATTGTCGAGGAAAGACTGACCAAAAGCGTTGGTCACAACTATTGAGAATATTATGTAGTAGACGGCGATTGCAGCAATTGAAACTATGATTGCGATAGGCATGGATTTCTTCACGTTTTTCATTTCGCCGCTCCATGTCGTCGGGAGATTGTACCAGGTATAAGCAAACCAAACGAAAGGAAGCGCGGCCGCAGTGGCCAGCATCATGTCGGAGGGTGGAGTGACTCCGCCCGTTTGAATGACATCGTTGTAGGCCGTAGCGTTCCCCATGAACGAGTTATAACCTGCCGCGAAGGTAGTCGCGTTAATGCCGGCCAGGGCCGCAAACATTACCACCGACGCGACTAAGGATATTGCTCCTGCCCAGAAAACTAGACTCCATGTGTATCGCGGTCTTATCATTGCCAATAAGCTAGAAATGATTATGACTGACGCTGCGAGGATGAAAGCGGGCATTGGCTGGCTCAGGTTGGTTCCAAAATCAGCAAGTCCTGAGTTTTGGTAGAAGGCGCCTAGGCCGGCAAGCAAATACCCGAAATACGTGCCGGTGTAAAATGAAAAGATCCCTAAATTGAGGACGAATGCTATCGCAATTCCCCAATAATTGATGAACCCTATGTAGGGATTGA
>JAHFFU010000163.1 GCA_023247835.1 Candidatus Bathyarchaeota archaeon | reverse complement strand
GTTCTTCGAGATACTTGACCAACCTATCATGCGATAGGTTTGCTCCGTAGAGGATTCTCGTGGGTTTGGCTTGGTTGCTCTCGCGTTGGATCACGCGCATTATGTCCACGTAAATTCGTAGTTGAGAGCGATATTTCGGCGACGGCTTTGAGGGGACACCCCCCTGCTCGCCCGGAATCATAGGGGCTCATTCACCCTGAACAACATTGCGAGCAAGAGCAGGAAGCCAAACAATTGCGCAACGTGAGCGAACGGAAAGAAGACTGGCGCTAAGGTGAAGAATAGGAAGAATAGATGACTGATCACGAGCGAGGTAAACGCGCCGAAGACCAGTAGCGCGTTTGTTGTCTTGCTAATGGTGTAATTGATTGCGGTCTGAACGGCGATAAAGACTAGCAGGAAAATCAGTACAAGTTCCGCAATGGTGTTGTGTTCGAAGAAGATGAAGGGCACAACCGCCATCGCAGCCTGAATGTTTCCGCTTCTGGCTTGTTGAACGTAAGCTACGACCAGTATTCCGTAAGCTAGGGCCTGCGCAATGAAATTGATCGTGTAGCCGAGCGCCGAGAGAAATAGCAGTGCTCTGTGGTGGTGCGACATAAGAACGACTATGTTCGACAGTCCATCAATGAGTAGCCCTGCACCGAGCAGAACGAAGCTCACATTTAGGTAGAGAAGCGTCCTCTCCTTCGAAAACTTGTAGCCTCTCAGGGCCTGATATGCCACAGAGATAGCGATTGCAAAGGCAATGAACTCCATCAAAGAGTCGAAGCCAAAGAACCAGCCAGGAGCAACCAACAAGTTTCAGTCCCAGAGCGTCTGCTACCGAAACAGGGTACTTTTCAGCGTTATGCATTAATCGTACATTGAAAGCCCTAGCAACACCAATGGATTCAAGGAAAAACTCGGATTAGCAACAAAGAAGTTTCGAAAGCTTCAGGTTGTCGCAAGTGGGACGAGTTTGTCGTTCATGAAGAAACCTTTGAGCCCACACTCGTCGCAGCGGGCTCCGAGCTGGAGATCTGACCCCTCTTCGTAGTATATGTTCAGGGTTTTGAGCCCGCATCTCGGGCAAGTATTGCCTGTGGTCTTATCCAACACTTACCTAGGAGTTTACACGCACACATCCATATAGACTTGAGAGATAGGTGAAAATGACATGAAGCAGCCTAGAAAGTACGATTCAAGAAGCCGCCCGAGAGATCGCCTTCGAAATGAGGTAACCCCTTGGCCGTTTCCTCAGAATCGAGCTGTACGGACTTCCAATTCAATTGACCATCGCGGGCATCACGCTATGCAGATCGATTTGATCTTTGGGATTGGATTTGCTTCACTTCTGCCCGTCCCTTCATGGAAGTTTGAGATGCAGCTCACTGATTGGTCCTCCAAGCTTCATATCGAACGAACCTATAACGAGAAGCGGGCATGGTCTATTTATGAGCACAAGCTACACCCTCAAGTGCCCAGCCTGCGACACCGCATCAATCATCATAAATCAAACAGAATACAAAGTAGAAAACTTCGGTTCTGTATTGTTCAACATATCCATTTGCGAAAAATGCGGGTACAGGCACTCGGATGTCTTAACGCTTAACAAACGAGAGCCGATTAAATTAATCGCTAAGATCAGTTCTCCTGACGATCTGAACATTCGCGTTATCAAATCCGGCACTGCAACGGTCAGCATACCTGAATTCGGGGCAAGTATCACACCAGGTCCTTACAGCGAGGGATACATCTCTAACGTCGAAGGCGTACTCGAAAAAGTAGAGGACGCATTGACCTTCATGCTCAACACGGCGGAGGGAAAGCGTCTCGAAAAGGGCGAGAAGATGCTCAAAGAGCTTCGTTTGGCAAAGGAGAGACCAAAGTTCACAGTCATAATCAAGGATCCGTTGGGGAATAGTGCTCTCGTATCGTCTAAACCTGGAAAAGTTGAGAGGCGCAGGCTTACCACTCGCGAGCTCCTGAACGTTAAGTTTGGTCAGTACGCGATCACATTCAAACCATCAAGAATCTAATATGCCAACTTCAACCTAATTTTCGAGGGAGAGCTCATCTTTGCGGCGTGAGGCAGTCGGATGGACTAACGGAATTATCTTTGACACGGGGTCCACTCGCTTGCTCTTCGACCCGACGTCCGGAAGGCCACTTGGCAAAGATTGGTACGTCTTCATCACTCACGCGCATGCGGATCACACATATGGTTTTGCAACATCAGGCACGAAATACTCAACCCAAGAAACACTTCAGATCTATGAGGCTCTCAGGCAACGTCAGGTCAAAAACCCTCATTTACTCAAGGTCGGTGAAAAGATTCGAATTGAAGATGCCGATGTGACAGTTCTAAATGCGGGTCACATGCTGGGTTCATGTCAATTCGAAGTAGTGACCCCGCGGTTCACAGCCATATACACAGGTGACATTAACTGCGTGGACACGCTCACCACACAGGCTGCGGAGAAAAGATCCTGTGACTACCTGATTGTAGAAGCAACTTACGGCCATCCGTTCTATTCGTTTCCCAGAAGAAGCACGATGTACGCAGACATCATCAGATGGGCCATGACGGAGATTGGGGAAGGAAAGATTCCAACCTTCCATGTATATTCGTCGGGCAAATCGCAGGAGATCGTTCGACTCTTCAACGTATACACTAAGGTTCCCGTGGTCTGCAGTCCCGCGATAGTTCGAGCAAACGACGTGCACACAAAGAACGGAATTAAACTCGACTATCTCGATTCCTCAACACCAGATGGGAAAAGCGCATTGAAATCTGGCGGCTGTGTCTGCATCACAACCACTGGAACGGCACTTGGAACGGCACTGGTACCGCGTAATGCATCACGTGCGGTCGCAACAGGTTGGGCGCTTCGGGAAGCTTTCCGTGAGTATACCGGTTTTCCGTTAAGTAGCCATGCGGACTTCAATCAGCTCTTGCAGTTCGTGAGTAGCATTAATCCCAAGAGAGTCTACATTTTCACCGGCTATGCTGACGTGCTTTCGACCCAGATAGAACGCAAACTTGGCATCAAAGCTGGTCCATTACCGGTAATCGCTCAAACCAAGCTTGTAGACTTCAACGAGGCCATTACCTGAAACTAAGATACATGAATAGACTGAGTGCAACTAATCCGATTGACATCATAACGACGACTTCGGGGCGAATCTTTATTCCAGGGGTTTCTTCCTCGAAGAACCGAAGAAGTCCTGCACTCGCTGCCGGCATTGGAGCTTCACGCTTTCGTCTCTTTTCACGCTTTGATGACAAGGCTCACCGCTCTATGTGTTGGAGGCCAACTCGCTGAATTAAACTTTCATTTTATCAGGGCTTAGAGACGGCGAGCGCTTTAACGAATTCTAATGTATTCATAGGCTTTTCTTGTGCTTTCGAAGCAGTAGTGGACCTTCTGGAAGTCTTTTCTGAAGGCTATCACGTCTTGCTTGACCTTTTTCGGATCATCTTTGTCGATGATTATTCGCTTGATCAGTTTGGCAATCTCGATCATGTGGTTTCTTCTCATGCCGAGCCGCGTGATCTCGGACGTGCCCAGTCGAATACCGCCTGGATTTGTGTAGTGCCTTCCTGCTTGAATGTCTCCAGGGAGAAGCTGTCGGTTGACGATAATGTTGGCGCTCTCAAGCGCTCTTTCCATGTCACCACCCAACCCGTACTT
>JAHFFU010000014.1 GCA_023247835.1 Candidatus Bathyarchaeota archaeon | reverse complement strand
GCGCATTGCTGGAGGGTGGCGTCGGTACGCATTTTCTCGACTAGGGCTTCGTCAGCGTAAATTCGGCCCGGCACGCGCATTCCGGGTTGAGAGTCTTTCGGAATCTCCCAGACGTACTTGTCAATTCGCCGCAGCGATACCTGTTGAGAGGCACGGCCGTATGCTGGGGCTTGGAACATGGAAACCACCGTGAGAACGCGAGAGAACAAGCCCGCGCTCTATTTAAGCTTCGACAATTTCAGCGGAAAGAATTCAGACGTTTCTAAGCATCCTTTCGTATTGTCCAACCGCATTCTCTTGATCCAAATTCTCAATGGAACCCGGCCGCTTCTCTCGAACCCGTTTAATCGCCTCGTCGGCCCCAAGGCCGTGGTAGACCAAATACGCGGCCAAGACTGTTCCTGTTCGGCCTATGCCTTCACCGCAGTGAACAAGCACCGGCCTTGATTGCGCGTTCTTTTCCTCGATGAAACTAATAATCTCGTGTAGTTGGTTGGTGGTTGGGGCTCCGGAAATGTGTGTGTGCAAGTAATCAAAGCCAAGACGGCTGACAATGTCAGGATTGAGCGGGGTCCCAGTCAACGAAACAATAGCCTTGACCCCTTCGTCCTTCACGGCCTTCAGTTCCAACTCGGTTTCTGGCTTTGCACACCCCGCAAGCCTGCCCTGCTTTAGCCAGCTGAAATTCCTTGGTAGCGCCATGTTCTCCTGACTCACTTTCGGCACTGTTAGGTTTGAGCCATATAATTCGAATGTGTACGCTGGCGAATACATTCGGTGAGGGTCGACCCCACACACTCGTGGGTGGACCCGCCCGATTGGGACTCTCTCATACTTTCACTTCTCTCTTCGAGCTAAATCCGTGTCCCGCGTGAACTTCCGTTGTGATCCGATGATGGCGCGCACGATTGCTTCATACCGGATGGCGATCGACATGGAGATTGCGAAATGGAAGCTTTTCAGGGATGCTTTGCGGAAACCTGAGAAAGACATCTTCAAGAACATGCTGTTACGGTCGAAGCTTTACGCTTGAGCGGGCGGTATGGCGGTACGGCCCGTTGTGCTTGAAGCAATGTCCATGTCCATTCTACTAGACCACCACGTTCGGCTCTTAGAGTTAGTCACAGAGATTGAAAAAATCAAGGCACCCGACAAGGCGAAAGAACCTAAAGGAATCGAAAAGTTTCTAGAACCACCTGTCTCGGACATTGAAGCATGCCAAACAACCATCGAAACTACCCCGCCGCAAGACGACAACTAATCTCATTTCTGCAAAGCCAAGGGTTCAGTACTCATCCAAACGAAGTCTTCTGCCCCGCGACCCAACATTGTTGGGTTGACGTAGCCGCTCTCAAAAGGCAAGATTACTGGGCTTTTGAATACAAATCCCGAAACGATTCCATACGGCGAGGCCTAGAGCAATGCCGCTCCTACTCGAAGGCATTCAACTATGTTGTATTGGTTGCCGATCGACATCGGACGACCTCAAGCCCCTATTTTGGCCACTTCAAACGCTACGGGTTCGGGGTTTGGTCCCATACCACGAATGGGTTCTACCCTCTCCTCCATCCCAAGAGGCGTTCGGTAGTCGGCAAGGTAAGGGCCGTGATAGAGCGACAGTTCAAGCGAACGGTGCCCAACTTAATTCCTGAAACAAATAGGCGAATATCAGAATGGTTTGTTTCGAGGCCGGCTCCACTAACAGCGGGTTCTGAGCCGTGAAAGTACATAACTGATCGATTTTTTTGGGCAGATTCCTACCGTCCGAGGCTTGCGGGTTGCTGTGACTTCTCGAAGGACTCGTTCTTCCACGCGGTTATCTGATTCTTCGCTTCTGTAAGGCTAGTGACGGTTGCCTCCGGGCCCGGGGAGTGTGTGGAGTCGATAGGTCTGCGGAGTAAATGGATTGAACGCATCCCCACGCTTCTCGCTCCACTTATGTCCGCCTCCAGTGAATCTCCGACGAAGACGGCTTCTGAAGGTTTGACGTCCAAATCGGTGAGTGCGCGGGTGAAGATTTCTGGTCTTGGTTTCCTTATGCGCATCACTGCCGACGTAACGATGTCATCGAAAAATTTGTTGAGACCGTTTTTCTCGAGGATTGCACGAACTGCCCAATCACTCTTTGCGTTTGAAAGAAGCCCCATCTTAAAGCCCCCACTTCTGAGGGCGGTTAGACTCTCAATGGTGTCGGGGTACAATTGCCAAGCTTCAACCTCAGGCCCATAGAACTCCATCATCGCGTTGCGTGTCAAATCCACACCTACAACTTCCAATCTGGATTTTCGCAACACTTTTTCGATTATGTCCTCCATCGGGATTTCTATCTTGTAAACGTCGGCTTTGGTTGAAGCGTCCTCGAAGATTCGCATGAATGTCTCAGCGAAACTCTTGAAGTCTAGTCGAAGACCCAACTTCGTGAGATAATCGTAGAGTGCTTCCAGGTTGGCGTGGAACACATCATCCCAAGGCCGTCCCAAGTGAACCAACGTATCGCCTAGGTCGAGCAGCACAGCCTGGAGCAACGAAACCACGCATTCGCTTTCCTGGGGCTTCTTGAGGCACATAACTCTTTGTTAGCCGGCGGCTGTGGCAGTGGCGTCTATTCACTTGTTATAAGAGAGCGCGCCGATGAATGGCCGTTTGTGTGCGAGTTGTCTTCTAGTTTGACTGGGATCACTTTCTATGGTGGCGTCGGCGAAATTGGAGGAAATAAGATCCTCATCGAGGATAAAGGCACTCGAGTGATACTTGATTTTGGTATGAGTTACTCGGACAGGCGCAGGTTCTTCTTTGACCCGACGCTTTCGCCCGGCGACGAGCGAGATCTTCTCGAATTTGGCATTCTCCCGGACATCAAGGGAATCTACGAGTTTGAGGAATCCAAACCGTCAATCGACGCGGTTTTCTTATCGCACGCACATGGCGACCACTGGGGTTACATCTCATTCCTCAAGCGAGAGATACCGATCCACTGCGGGGAGACTTGTGCGCAAATTCTAGAAGCGGTTTCAGCGACAAAGGTGAGGCACTTCGAGTCCGATATTCGAGGGCTCCGCTTTCAGACATTCAGAACCGGGAAAACGATCAAAGTCGGGAACATCGAGGTAACCCCGTGCCATGTTGACCATTCCATCCCAGGGGCCTACGGCTTCATAGTAAGAACTTCTCGGGGCGCGATAGCCTACACGGCTGACTTCAGGGTCCATGGAACCAAGCCTGAGCTCACAGAGGATTTCGTTGAATTAGCAGTCAAATCCAACCCTGTGGCTCTACTGGCCGAAGGAACAAACATACTGGGCGGACAAGTGACGAGTGAACCCGAAGTCCAAGCCAAACTCAATCAGCTCATCTCAACCACAAAGAACCTCGTCTTGGCGAACTTCTCGAACGTCGACGTCGACCGGATACGGACATTTTACCAAGTCGCCAAGGAGAACGACAGAATGCTTGCTATCTCCTTGAAGCAGGCGTACCTACTCAATCAACTATCATCTGACACTAAACTGGGACTGCCAAAGGTTCTGGACACTAACGAGAGTATAGCTGTCTTCAGAAGATCGAAGAAGAGGTTCTACGATTGGGAGGAAAATGTGATGGACAAAGCTAAGACCATTGCCAGCGAAGAACTGAGGGAAGAGCAGGACAAGTTTGTGGTAGCCTTCTCCATGCCCGATTTCAAAGAACTCGTTGACATTCGGCCGAGGGCGGGCAGCGTGTTTGTACTCTCAACTTCAGAGCCCTTCAACGAGGAACAGGAATTCGAGTTCGAACGTTTGCAGAACTGGTTAGACCATTTCGGTCTACCCATGTATCACATTCACTGTTCAGGCCACATAATGCCTAGCGAGCTGAAGAGAAACATCGAACGGATCAAGCCGCGGAAGCTCTTCCCCATACACACAGATCACCCCGGGCTTTACGCCAAGTACGTGGCTGACGCAGCGAAAATCGAATCTCCATTGAGGGGGCGAACGTACGAGCTGGGCGCTTGAGGGTTAGGTGCGCTCAAACTCAATCCTTAGCGTCATGCCCTTGAGTTCTTGGGCAATCTTGCGGACTTTGTCCAAGTCGACCGGCATGTTCCGCGGATGCCTGCCGGTCAATATGACCTTTGTTTCTGTGCTCCCATCCGGAATCCAGACCGTGTTTATGGTTAGAATCGAAACGGGGCTGAAGAGGTCCTCCAGGAACTCTCGGTCGTCTCCTCCGTAGCTGATGAGCTTTACTCGTTTGCCGAAGGTTTCTGCGAGGTCTTTGACGATTTTCGCTCCGCCGCCGAGTAGCTTGGGCATGTCCTTCTTGTCTACGAGGACGGCCATCATGCCGTCGGCTTCAACGGACCTGTGATAAGTCACGTCTTGAAGAACGGGGTTATCCTTCTCCAGCTCCACTATTCGCTGGATTACTTTGAGGTCTAACTCCGTAACCTGACCTTTCTCGACCTTCTCCTCACATCGCCGGCAGAGAATACCGGACTTGACGCAAAATGCGTCCAGGATGGTCTTTACCATTCACTTTCATCTTTATCTTGGTCCCGAAGATCGTCGGCCGGCTGCGCATTCGCGATGCCAGCGTCATCGCGCAGCACGAGGTCGAGCAAACTATTTGAACAATTTGGTTGCTGGCGCTTATTCACAGGTCATTTCTCCAATTTCGTCTGAAACGCGAAGGATTCAGGAACTTGAAGGGGCATTTTATTACGGAACTCAAGCAGTCTAAGGCTCGACTCACACAGGATTCGCGGACGATGATCGGCATTGAAACTCTTTGAGTATGAAGCGAAGGAAATTGCGCGGGAATACGGGCTACCGGTGCCGAAGGGGCTTGTTGCATCAACTCCTCAGGAAGCTAGAGAGGCCTTCCTTAAGCTTGGACAGCCTTCTATGATTAAGGCTCAGGTTCTCGTGGCCGGCCGCGGAAAAGCGGGAGGAGTCAAACCAGCCTCAAACCCTGAAGAGGCAGAGGAAGTTGCGAGGTCAATCTTTTCGATGACGATCAAGGGAGAGAAAGTCGCTAAGGTTCTTGTCGAACAGAAATTAGCTAGCAAACATGAGCGATACGTTAGCATAGTCGTAGACCGAGCCTCCCGTTGCTACACTATTCTATGTTCGAGGGAAGGTGGTGTAGACATCGAGCAGGTCGCGGATCAGCGCCCTGAGATGATCATCCGACACAAGCTTGACCCGCTGATCGGGCTGCAAGATTATGAGAGTAGGGCGGTCGCAATACAATTAGGGTATTCTGGAAAGCAGATGAACCAAGTAGCTTCAATCATAAACAAACTCTTTCAAATCATGCTCAATTACGACGCTGAACTCATCGAATCCAACCCTCTAATTGAGACGGAGTCCGGAGAGCTTGTCGCCGCGGACCTTAGAATTCTGTTGGATGACAACTCGCTTTTCAGGCACCAGAAATTTCTGGAACGAATGAAAGCGTTTGAACCTGACATGACAGCGCTTGAGGTCAGGGCACGCGAGAAAGGCTTGGCCTACGTCGAACTCGACGGCGACATTGGAATAATCGGAAACGGCGCAGGCTTAGTCATGGCCACTTTGGACATGATATTGGACTACAAAGGGAACCCAGCCAACTTTTGCGATGTTGGGGGCGGTGCGAGCGAGGAAAGAATCGCAGCTGCGCTTGAAATCGTCTTAGCAAACCCGAGAGTGGAAGTTCTTCTGATCAACATCATGGGCGGCATCACCCGGTGCGATGATGTCGCCAGAGCGATTCTGGATATTCAAAGAAAAATGGGCATTACGAAACCAATGGTAATTCGCCTAGTAGGCACGAATGAGAAAGAAGGGCGGAAAATTCTCGCGGCGGCCAACATCCCATCCTTAAACAGCATGGAAGAAGCGGCGGCGAAGGCTGTGGAGCTAATCACAAAGGCGAAGTAGCATGGCAATTCTTGTCGGGAGAAAGACGAAGGCGATCGTTCAAGGCATTACCGGGTCCCAAGGAAGTTATCACACAGAGCTAATGCTCGAGTATGGAACGAAGATAGTCGCAGGGGTTACACCTGGCCGGGGAGGGACCGAAGCTCACGGCATCCCTGTCTTCGACACCGTGCAGGAGGCGGTCGAGAAGCACAAAGCTACTACGTCCATCATCTTCGTCCCAGCGCCCTCTGCCAAAGACGCAGCTCTCGAATCCATCGCTGCTGGCCTTAATCCGGTCATAGTCATTACGGAAGGGATTCCTGTCAAGGATGAGATTCAGATGATGGAAGTGGCCAAGCTGAAAGGCACCACCATCATAGGCCCGAATACTCCTGGCATCATAACACCGGGCCAATGCAAGCTCGGAATAATGCCGGGGCACATATTCAAACCCGGCAAGATCGGACTGGTTTCGAGAAGCGGAACCTTGACCTACGAAATCGCCGCCAGTCTCACCAACGCCGGCCTAGGGCAGTCGACTTGCCTTGGCGTTGGAGGGGACCCCGTCGTGGGTTTGAGCTTCGTTGACATACTTGAGATGTTCAGGAAAGACGCTGCAACTAAGGCGATCGCAATGATCGGCGAAATCGGAGGAAACGCTGAGGAATTGGCAGCTGAATACGTCAAGAAAACGAAGTACCCCAAACCTATCGCCGCGTACGTTGCGGGGCGAGCGGCACCCCCTGGAAAGCGGATGGGCCACGCGGGCGCAATCATCACGGGCAGGGCTGGGACTGCGGAAACAAAGATTGAGTCCCTCAGACGCGCCGGAGTAAAGATCGCCCTCAAACCTGGCGAGGTTGCCAAACTCCTCAAAGGGCGCTAGGAATCTCTCTGAAATCTACCTAATGCGCTTTTACACATCGAATTAATAGCGCTGCAGCCGAAACGTAGCTCGGAACGGTTGTTCTAGTTGTTGAGGCGAACGCATTACACGGACGAGATAGAGAACGCGAAAGGCGGAAAAGTCGTTCTAGCTGGGTGGATCCACGACATTAAAGACCTCGCCCGCGCGAGATTCATATGGCTAAGAGACAACCACGGTGTCGCACAGATCACGATAATCAAAGCAAACGCCACACCTGAAATTCTCAGGACCTCAGAGAGCCTTGGTAGGGAGGATGTCATAACGGTTGAAGGTACTCCTGTCAAGGAAAGGATTGCTAAGGTCGGCTCCGAAATCACCCCAATCAACATAGAACTGATTGCTAAGGCACAGGCTGCAATCCCACTGGACGTGTCGGGTAAGATCGACTCTAACTTGGACGTTCGTCTAGATTGGCGCGTGATCGACCTCAGGCGTCAGGAAAACCTAGCCATTTTCCAGGTACAATCCAAACTCGTTGAGGGAATGGTGGAATACCTCAACAAGAACGGTTTCCTTCAAGTCTTTACTCCCTGCCTGCTCGGTGGGACTTCTGAGGGTGGGGCGGAAGTTTTCAAATTGGATTACTTCGGGAAAGAGGCCTTTCTCCGACAGGATCCTCAGCTTCATAGGCAGTTGTGTATTGCAGCGGGTTTTGACAAGATTTACGACCTCGGGCCGAATTGGCGGGCTGAGCTATCTCACACTCCTCGCCACCTTTGCGAGCATCGTGGTATGGCCGTGGAATTTGGGTTCATGAACGACGAGGCTGACATGATGAGGGTTGAGGAAGAAGTCGTTGTAGCCGCAATGAGGAAGGTGAAGGAGGAATGTGCGAGGGAGCTCGAGCTTTTGCAGATTCAAGTGGAAATCCCGAGGACGCCCTTCCCAGAAATGCGGTTTCCAGAGATTTACGATATCCTCGAAGGGCTCGGGAAGAAGATTCCTTACGGGAGCGACATCGACAAAGAAGGGGAAACCCTACTTTGTAAGCACGTGCGAGAGAAACACAAGGCAGACGTGTTTTTCATCAATAGGTACCCGTTCAAAGTCAAACCATTCTACGTAATGCGTGTTGACGAAGACCCGGAGTGGACTCGAGGCGTCGACCTCCTGTACAGGGACATCGAGCAATCGTCGGGCGGCCAGCGAGAGCACCGCTATGAAAAGCTCATGGAGCAGCTGAATGAGAAGAACGTTAACGCTGAAGCAATGAAATGGTTCACCGACGCCTTCAAGTTCGGCGTCCCACCCCACGGGGGCTTCTGCCTGGGCATCGAACGCTTCACGATGGCCTTACTGAAAAAGGAGAACGTCAGGGAGACCACGCTCTTTCCGCGAACACCAGAACGACTCCTCCCGTAGCGAAGTAGGCGGTCGTGGGTTCAAATCCCACCGGCCCCACCACGATTTGCCTCAGCTTAGAACGGTTGCCTCTCCGTTCGATTTGACCTGAATCTCATGCCAGCGGGTATCGTGCGGCTGTCCCTTCAGGCTTCTCACTCGGAATAGGTTCTTGACTTCGTCCCCGCGTTCCATGACTCTAATATCGACCAGTCCGTCGCTCGCGCTCTCCATCCGCCTGTAGAGGGATTCGCTGTGGACTCCTCGGACTAGGCCATGCAGTTCAATATCCCTCGTCGAACGCGCAAAGGGATTGAACCTTGCCTCTACCCAGTCTAGGAATGTTTTCTCCTCGTTGAATCTGAGCATGGGCGACAGCGATTCGATTATTATCAGATGGCCGGGCGGCCAACTGTCCACAATATACGGCGAGCCGTCCTTCATTAGCTTCAGCCATTCCACGCTCAGATCGGTAACCTTCATAGAATTAAATCGAACGTGGGACCGGGCCCCTTCACCAACTACCTCGTAATACCTCGGCCTCCCGGTAGCTCGGTCAGCGCTAAGGGAAGCCGAATACCAGTCATCCACACGCAACAAACCATCGTCCTCGCTCTTGTCCACATCAAGACCCAGCCTTGAGAGATCGCTTCGTACGTCCGCCCGCGGCCTCGCACAGGCACAGTGGCATGCGTTTGAGCCATTCTCAACGTAACGCGCCGTTATGGTCGTGGCGACTGAAAGCCACTGAGATTCAGAGTCATACTCTACCAGCAGAATCGACCCTGCTTTGATTCCATCTGGAATTAGTTGCTCGAGGAGTGGCAGCTTAAAGAGTTCCAATCTGACCAACCTACTCCTCAGTTTCGATGTGAAGATTTCATAATGATGTAGTAGGTTTTAGGCGGTTAAAGATCAGGCCCATACAACGACTCACATGGCTGGCCTAACGTTCTGGTTAAGACGGAACAGATTCTCTGGATCATACTTCCGCTTGAGTGCCGACAGCCGCTCGTACTTCGTCCCATACGCAGCTCTCACGCGATCCGGGCCCTCGTCCGTCTCTTCCTCGAGGTAGTTCACGTACACGCCCCCTGTCGAGTACGGCTGCATGTCTTGCCACAGCCCGCGAACCCAAGCCCGGTGTACCTCGTCCTCCGCGGGGTTCATCCAAGCGTCGGTGATGAGGACGGTTGACCATGCATCGCGGTGATCGAACGCCGTCTCGTCCCTCCCGACGCGAGCTACCGCACCCCCGAGAGGCTCGAGGGCCACGGCCGGGAGGGGTGAGGGCGCTCGCTCGAAGTGACGGACCATCGTCTCGATGGCCCCGTCGCTCAACTCCCTCAGGAAGCTCGACTTCCAGTAGTTTCGGAGTCCCGACGGGTAGTAGGCGTCGAAGAGGGCGCGATGGTCCGCATAAGCCGTCGGTTGAATCTGATCGGCTACAGGAGGCCCGAATTCCCTCAAGGGCTGCAGGACCCGCTCCCCCTCCTCGATTGGGCCGACGTACGCGGCGACGACCGCGGCTACTGGCGCACCCTCGGGGGACCTCAGGCAGCCCGCGTATGCTTGGAGTTCGTCAGGTGCCCCCTCCATGAATTTTCGGTAGAACCGTAGGAGATCGCGGGCGCGCTCGAGCGGGTGAATAACAGGTCCAAAGAGGATCTTGCCAACGGGATGGAGTCGGAACTCGAACGACGTGACGACCCCGAAATTGCCTCCGCCACCTCGGACTCCCCAAAAAAGGTCGGCGTTCTCCCGTGCGTTGACCTTCAGGACGCGGCCATCGGCCGTGACGGTCTCGACCCCGAGGAGATTGTCGCACGCGAGCCCATACTTGCGCATGAGGTAGCCGAGGCCACCGCCGAGGGTGAGGCCCGCGATGCCCGTGTTCGAAACGATGCCACCGGTCGTCGCGAGACCGACCTCCTGAGTCTTGAGATCGAACTCCTTCAACGTGACGCCTCCCTGCGCGGCGGCCACGCGCCGCTCCGGATCGACATGGACCTCCTTCATGGGCGAGAGATCGATGACCAGGCCTTCGTCGCAAATCGCGTTCCCGGATACACTGTGACCACCGGCCCGGACCGAGAGTGGGATCCCGTGTTCCCTTGCGAAGTTCACGGCTCTCACGACATCTTCTGTCTCGCGGCAACGCACAATCATATCGGGACTGCGATCGATCATAGCGTTCCATATCTTGCGCGCGTCCTCGTACGCTGCGTCGCCATCGCGGATAAGCTCCCCCTTGAGGCCAGACGCAAACCGCTCCACGATTTCTTTCGCTAAAGGCATGCAAATATCCCCCGGCGTCGCCCGTGCGACGCCATGATATGGTCGGGCCTATCGTTATTAGTTCTCCGAACTCTCGCACTTGCGGCAGAACGGCCGGCCGCCCTAGAAGTGTAATCTTGGGCCTAACAGGTGGAGGTGGTGCGGGCGGTGAGATTTGAACTCTAATTTTTGTGCGCACCAATTTGGTCGTGCTGGCGTCAGAATTTGGCCCTCGAAAATAATCTCATTTTCGAGCGTTTTGGAACGTGGTTTGAACCCAATTGGGTATACATCCCACCGGCCCCACCATGATCGTTCCAGAGTCTACCCTCATATGCGTTCTTGAAGCCCTACA
>JAHFFU010000162.1 GCA_023247835.1 Candidatus Bathyarchaeota archaeon | reverse complement strand
ACTTCAACCTCATAGAGAGCGCCCGTCGCGGCTGCTGCGCGGAAAGCGTGAACCTCTCCCGTCAGAGACCTAATCTTCTTTGTAATTCCTGCAGAGAAGTACAGGAGTTCTGCAACCCTCTCCACATCAACCATTCCCCCAGTCGACTCGTTTCCCCTGACGCAGTCAATAGTGTCTTGAGAAGGGTGCGGGAAATCCTTAGGAAGCGGGACGGGTCCCAATTTCGGATAGATCTTGTATTGGAGAGGCTTGTGCTCCCAGTCAAGGAAATGGGCTTTAGAACGAACACTAACTTCTGAATGCTTTGTTTCCTCATGATAGTGCATAGCTTCATCAATTTGCAGATTTCCCAAGGTTCTTCAAGCCCTACTTCGACTACAACCTGAACTAAACTTAACCCTAAGCGTTGATCGTATGAACCATCAATGTCGAAAGTTGGAGTTCGGCTGCTTTCTCTACCAAGACGGATTAACCTTTCCCGAAATACGGCAAATCGCTCACGATTGCGAGGAGTTAGGTTTCACGTCTTTATGGTTGAAAGACAATTTGGCGCCGTGGATACACCTTTACGTTAAGGGTTGGCCTGAGCCTTCGAAGCCAGACTTCTCGGAATGTTTAACCACCCTCTCAGCGTTGGCCGCTAAAACCAAGAAGCTGAGGCTTGGCGCTATTCTATGCAATACTTTCAGGAATCCAGCCTTGGTTGCGAAGACAATCGCAACCCTCGACATTATTTCAGGGGGAAGAATAGAGTTTGGGCTCAGCGCCGGCTGGAATGCGGTCGAACATGAGGCCTATGGGATCAATTTTCCTTCGGCTAGAGATCGTGTGACAATGCTTGAGGAGAGCCTTGAAATCATTAAGAGGATGTGGACACAACCTGAAGCAACCTTCCATGGCAAGTTCCATAGCGTGAACAAGGCAATTTGCAAGCCGAAGCCTGTTCAGGAACCTTACCCTCCCATATGGGTTGGCGGAGCAGGATCCAGGACTCTGAAGCTGGCGGCGAAATTTGCTGACGGTTGGAACTTCGGACTATGCAGCGGCGCACATTACGCAAGCAGGCTGACAAAACTCAAGGAATACTGTCATCAAATTGGACGGGATCCGTCAAGCATAAAGAAGGCATGGCAGGGCATCGTTACCGGTTCAAGTCTGAGCGATGTCGATCAGGGAATTATTGGCGGATCGTCCTTGCAGATTTCGAAAAAACTAGGCTCCTTCGTTGATCTAGGGGTTAGCTGCTTTACGTTGCATTTCACGGACCGGATGACTCTGCGGACCTTCAGCCGCGAAGTGATACCTAGGTTACTCTAGAAGGTCCGCTGCGGGCAATAGGAAACTTTGCAGCAAGCCCAAGATAGGACTCCAAAGCTGATTAGAGAATATCGTCTGATGGAAGGTGTTGTGCAGTTGAGTGGCAGAGTTTTCACGATGACGGCCGGAGAACTTCCTAACAGCAATGGAAGGTTGAAATAGAGGCTTTATGCCATATGTCATAATATGCGAATCGAGAAGGCCAAGGACAATCCATGTCCTCAATGTGGTAAGGAAACTTTAGATATTTACTACATTGGGCCTCGTGCTGCTAAAGTGGGCGCTAGATGCAGAAGCTGTAAATTCGTCGGTTTCTACGTGGGCGATTTTCTAATGCCGATTTGGGGGCCGCCTGTTCTGGCAAGGTTCAGCGATGGAAGCCACTTCTAGATTGCTAGGGGCTGTATTTGGGCGTTGTCAGGATCTTTGGTAATGGATCGTTCCGAAAGGAGCAGAGGGAGATTCCGAAGCCGGTGAGCGACCGATGTATCTGCGGTCGCAAGGTGTCCGTGCGCAGACGCCCAGGCCAGAGTCGCATTGAAGGATATTGCCTTGGTTGCGGTGAACCCAAAGATGGATGTAAATGCAGGTCCATGTGAGCACACTGCCATTCTTAGCTCTTCGAACAAAGGAAAAAGGTCACGGCTTGTACTGTCCCGTTTGCTCTGAAGCGGGTAAACCGGTTGAGATGGTGACGATTAAGAAAGATTCACCACAGTTCCGCTTTTACCAGGATAAATTCGGATACCAGTACCACTTCTTCGCTGAATGCCCAAAGTGCGGAGCGAAACTCCTAGCTTACGCAAGAGGCTAATGATTAATATGGCCGCAAAAGTTGCCGGATTTACTCCGATAAGTCCGAATCCAACGCACGAGGAGCCATACGTCCATGGTTCAATACAAAGGCCATGCAAACGAGAATAGTGGATAGATTTGGGAGAACTAGCAAACGAAACCCATATGAAGCATTGTTCTAGCTGTGGCAAGAAAATCGAGAAACCCGTTCTTTTCAAGGGGTACGTTTTCTGCTCAGACCAATGCAGAGAATCATTCACGCATCAAATGTAACGGGCTTCTCACCCACAACTGAACTAGTAAGCAAAATCTGGAAAACGTGGAGTTTCCGGATTCCTACCTCCGAATCCTTGTGGCTTATTGCTGCAGTTTCATTGATTGCCCGCAGCAGATCATGTCGCAGTTCTCTTCTAGGCATGGTTTTGTTACGGTGACCTCGATCCCGCAGGCTCCGCACGTGAATCTGTCGCCCTGCTTCATCAAACCACCTCCCCCAGAGTTTTATCGCGTTAACCTTTTCTCGAATATGACCTACCGCGCGGCTGGGCCATAGAGAGCTCATGCCCATCTGGATCTTTGACATGAAAGAACCTTTCGCCCCATGGTGCATTCTTAGGCTCGGGTGCATCATACCCTTTGGATATCAGATAGGCATGCACATCGTCCACATTCCCACAGTGGAAGATTATCCTCCCCCATCCTGTATCTACATCCGGAAATAGCTCAAGATTGAGGTAAGTGCCCCCAATATCAAAGGAAGAGAAGGTTGACTCTTCGTCTCCATAGAGCAATTTCAACCCTAAAATATCTCGGTAGAAACGCAACGATCTAACCATGGATTTAACTCGAACAGTTATCCCGCTCACTTTCTTTATCAATTCAGTTCTGCACGTAATTTGGCTTCGCTAGGTTAATGGCATAGTCGGCCAAAGGAATTCGGAGGTGCCATGGAGAGAATTGAACTACACTTACGAGAACAAGGTAGTGGTCGTTACGGGCGGGACCGGCGCCCTAGGGAGAGCTGTCACTGAGGCCTTTGTCAAGGCTAATGGCTCTGTTTTCGTTTCCTATATAATCCCTGAAGAAGTAACCGTTCTAAAGAATCAGCTTGGACGGGACCAGAACAAGGTCACTATGATCGAATGTGATCTGATGAAAGAGTCCTCTGTTAGTGGGCTCGTTGAAAAAGTTCTCCGCCAAGCCGGTAGAATAGATGTCCTGGCGAATGTTGTCGGAGGATACGCAGGTGGACCAGCGATTCATGAAACGGAGGAAAAAGACTTCGATTTCATGCTGAATCTAAACTTGAGAACGGCTTTTCTCATATCCAAGGCTGTTCTACCATCGATGATTGAGAATAAGCAGGGAAAGATTGTTCACATCGCCTCACGCACGGGCCTCAAAGGCGAAGCTACAGTTGGCCCTTACTCAATCTCGAAAGCGGGCGTCATTAGGCTCACTGAGACTATAGCTGAGGAAGTCAGAGACTATGGCATAAACTGCAACTGCGTCATGCCTAGCGTAATTGACACAGAAGTCAACCGAAGAGCTATGCCGGACGGAGATTTCTCCAAGTGGCTCAAGCCGGAGGAAATTGCGCGGGTAATCCTCTTCCTGTGCTCCGAGGAC
>JAHFFU010000013.1:8793-10825 GCA_023247835.1 Candidatus Bathyarchaeota archaeon | reverse complement strand
TGAAAAATGCTCGAAGGCCTTCGGATTAGACTCCGCAAATTGCCATGGAGGCTTCAACGCGCGTTCACTAACCTCGGCTTTTCCCTGCGAATTTTCAGGTCACCCACTGCACGAAGGATGAAGCCCTCGACAACAGTCATTGTGATTGCAGTGCTTGTGTTCGTCGGATTCATTCTAGCTGGTGGAGTCTACGATATACTTGAACGCCCGATCTCGCTTCTCCCAACCCCGACGGGGTATTCCGTAGTTATCAAGGGTACCCTTGGCCAACAGACTTTGAACGAGAGCCTGATCGCAGCATTCCTTTACATGCTTGGCTTGGGGGGATTGTACATGCTCCTGCGGAGTACGAGATACGCCTACAGGCCACGTAATGCCTACCTCTTGCTCATACTCGGCACGCTTACAGTACTTCTCGTAGTCTTCTACTCAACTTCGCTAATTAACGCCAAGCTCAGCCGTTAAAGGGACTGGGTCACCAGTAGGTCGACTTGAGCCCCAAGAAGTACGCGCCAATATTTGAGAGAAAGTGAATTGGCGGGGTCACAAAAAGGATTATGACAACTGCCCCCGGCCTGATTTGGTAAAATGGAGAAACCAGCAGCAACGCTCCTAGCACAAAGTCTAGTTGGTCGACTCCCGGCAATGGGCCGCCCGGCTTAATTTTCAGCCTCCTCTTCAGAAACGCCCCTGCCAAGTCTCCCAGTAGTGCGCCTAGTGATGCCAAAACTGCGACAAGTAGTAGATTCTTCGAGAACAAGTAGTACCCGAACGCACCCACGACCGCTCCTACGATAAGGCCGCTCAGAAACCCTCGGACAGTCTTGTTGTGCCCAAAAATCCTCTGCCCATCAGGAAACGATTTGCCGAAATCAATCGGTAGGCTCCCGCCGAAGATGACTGGGGCACCGTTCGCACAGTATGTTGGTATGATAATGTAGAGCGCCGAGATCCAATCCTGCGTCGAAGGCCACAACGCGGTCACCAAACTGTGAAGGGGACGCTAACATTCGGCTTGCAGAGATAAGATTTAGGATGCGACATCCGACAGACCGTTCTCCCCAAGCGCGACAAGACAGCTAATTCTCGCAACATCTGAGCCACCCCGCCTCTCCAGAATGAACTCCTTAACGCTCGGTTTGGGAGTGTTCCTAATCCTAAGAATAGTCTGCGGAAAATGGAAGAGTGCCCGGCGGGCGACGGGTTCGATATCCCCTACTGGCGGTGTCAGGCGAGCGTGAACTTGACTTGTCAGTATGCAGGCGACCTTACGCGATGAGGATAATTCGCCCAAATAGGCGACCTGCCTGCTAAGATCCCTATTGAGAGTGAAAACGCTCTCCGAGCTTGAGAATGCAGCGCGATAAAGCGAGCTCATCGAATCTATGACTACCAACCCCAGGGTTGGCGTAACATAATTCTCCAACGCTTCCACAATCCTTCTCTGCTCTGAAAATGTCTCGGGCAAGAAGAGCATGATCAATTGGCTGATTTCTTGAGACTCAGCTCTGGCAATTTGATGAAACCTCTGTTGTGTGAAAGAATGATCAGAGTCCACGTAGAGTATTTTGAGGTCTAACTTGGCCGCGGCTATTGCCGCCTGGATCACGGTCGTTGTTTTGCCGGTCGCGGCTTCACCATAAATCAACGTCACCTCTCCCCTTGCGAAGCCACCGTCCAGCAGCTTATCCAAATCCCTGCAACCAGTTGGAAACCTTTCCTGTGCTTCTTGCATTCAACATACTATCCCGATGAGCAAATGCTTCTCTACTGCCAAGTTTCGGGAACACAGTATCGACGCGGTATCTGTGCTCTGCGGTTGGTAGCGTAGTCTTGGCTTACATTAATTCCCTTATTGTTCGGTAGACTCCGGTTTCAATGTTGTTGATGCGGACCTTGTGGTCCACATTACATTCCGGGGCTGTAGCCAAGTTGAAGGCGTAGTACGTAAACGGCTTGTATCGTAGGAGCTAGGGCGCGGGAACCATCGCGTAGACCTGTTGCTGGTAGGGTGGGCTGAATCCGCCTCCGG
>JAHFFU010000013.1:7034-8693 GCA_023247835.1 Candidatus Bathyarchaeota archaeon | reverse complement strand
CCGTAAACCGTTGAAAGCCGGTCGACGTTATCGAGCGACGGCAGGCTCATGAATTCTGAAGCTATAGTTTCGTATACTACCATTTGCTCTTGCCCCTCGTGTAACTTTCGTTGTTGTAGTTTTCGTAGAGCCAGTCGCTTAAACACCCGCGACTGCTTCAGCCGCTCTTCTAGGGCGGAATTGTTCGGTAAATTCATGCGGGGTTCATTCTCAGTATTCCAACAGAGCGCATTTTTAAGTTAATGCATGAACGATGGAAGAACCGTCCTCCCTTCCTGTGGAGTCTTTATTTCTTCTTGGTAACTTCCTGGAGGAATTCTGCGTAGCCTTCTGCGTTTAGCAAGGCCTTTAGGTCGTCTTGCAGACGCGAAGGCTTAACTATCACAATCCAACCGGTGCCGTACGGGTCCTGGTTCACGAGTTCAGGTGACTCCACCAATTTCTCATTTCGCTCGGCAACTTCACCAGATACTGGTGAATATAGTTCAGAAACGGCTTTTACCGATTCAACTGTTCCGAAGGCAACTTGCTGAGTTAAGGCCTTGCCGACGTTGGGTAGGTCCACGTAGACGACTTCGTGAAGCGACTCCTGAGCATAATCCGTTATTCCGACACGGCATTTTTCATTCTCGACTTTCATCCACTCGTGCTCTTTGGTATAGTAGAACCCTTCGGGTATTTCGAAATCGGCGACTTTCACCATCGAGCACTCCGGGCGCTCTTGATTTGAATCGATACTGTATTTAGCAATATGCTCCGAAATCTTTGCTTGTGGAATTTAGTTGAGCGAATCAATCTTTCCATGGTGATTCTCATTTATGCGATACATGCTCGGTCCGAACAACACGCTGATAGTTCGCGGACCAGCTTCTGTCCGCCTTCTTGGAGGAGAAGCGTCGGTTTTAGGCGCTCCAGTTGAGCGAGATCGCAAATTGGTTGTGAGGCAGGAGAAGCAACTTCCCGTGGAAGCCAAGTCTGAAGTCGACTTGGAAGTTCTTCTAGGTAAGTCTGGGGAGATCTTCGAGATCAAAGGCAGCGCAATACCCACCTCGTGGAAGATGGCTGTTGACGCTCTGACTAAGATGGAGCAAGGGAAGGTTATGGTGATTGGAGCGACTGATGTTGGTAAGAGCACGCTCTGCACGTACCTAGCCAACAACTTGTTGGGGCGCGGGTTGAATCTTCGCGTTGTCGACGCGGACATAGGCCAAGCAGATATCGGGCCTCCCACGGTAATAGGAAATTCTGTCCCGACGGCTTCCATCTCTTCACTCGTTGACCTAAGGCCAGAAGCCCTCATTTTCATTGGCCACACGAGCCCCAGTCAAGTTGAAACGAAACTGATTCAGGGCATACAACGCCTCTCAAATCGCGAGCAGGATTCGCTTACCATCATAAACACAGACGGCTGGGTCCTCGACCCTGAAGCAATTTCGTATAAAATCAAACTGATCGCTGCAGCGGGGCCCGACCTTGTAGTCGGATTGGCGACAGGAACAGAGCTTCAACCAATATTGTCTGGATCGGGAACTCAGTCTTTGAGTATTGATACCGCCAAGGAAGTATTGGCGCGTTCCCGGAGCAATAGACGCGAGATTCGTGTTGCAAGCTACCGGAGGTTCCTCGAGGGAGGAAGAACAAGGACCATCTCTTTGCGAG
>JAHFFU010000013.1:0-6934 GCA_023247835.1 Candidatus Bathyarchaeota archaeon | reverse complement strand
CAACTGCTCAAAGAAATATTTGAACTCACTCAGAAACTGATTGCCCAAGGCGAACGTGTGGCTAGATTCGAGATCGGGGAACCAAACTTCCCCGCTCCCCAACAGGTAATTCGAGGTCTAACTGCAACCTTTCGGACGAAGAAAATAATCGGCTACGGACCAGCCGCCGGCTTGCCAGAATTGAGGAAAGCCTTAGCTGAGGAAATCAGTAAGCAGCATAACGCGAATATTGACCCTGACCAAGTGCTAATTGTCCCAGGTGCAAGATTCGCAATATTCGCCACTATAGCCAGCTTTGTTTCACCATTGGAACGCGCAATCATTCCTCAGCCCGCCTGGCCAGCCTACGAAGAATGCGTGAACTTCGTCAGGGGTCGAGTGATCCCCCTAAACACGTCTCTTGACGCTGATTGGGAAATAGAGATGGGGCGGCTCGAATCGGAAATAATGAAGGGGGCTCGAATGTTGGTACTAAACAGTCCTAGCAATCCAACGGGCAAGGCCATAGGCAAGAAGAAATTTATAGAGATAATTGACCTAGCCCGCAAGTATCAGACAATGGTTCTCTCTGATGAAGTGTACGACAGGTATGTTCGGTCTCCGACGCCAAGCATACTTGAAACCGGTTATGAGAACTCAGTTTACATTAACAGCTTCTCAAAGCAGTTCAGTTTGACAGGGTGGCGAATTGCTTACCTAGTAACGAGCAAAGAGAAAGCCATGCGGATCCGGCGCATCATTCAAACCGCCGTAACCTGCGTCCCAGAGTTCATACAGCACGCAGCTCTAATCGCTATTAAGAAGACCCGCCGTGAGGCTCAACGTAACATCGGTGCGATTATGAAGAAGGTGGAACTCACATGCCGCGAACTCAGCAAGATAGACGTTTCCTTCTACAAGCCAGATGGGGCATTCTATGTTTTCCCCAAAGCGAATAAACCGAATTTCGATTCAGCGAAATTCGCTAAACAGCTTCTAGAGCAGCACCGGGTAAGCATAAGCCCCGGCCAGTCCTTTGGAGATTACCCCGAGTTCTTCAGGCTGGCCGTCTCCTTGCCGGAGGCGCAGATTCCAGGCGCCATTAAGGCGATTGGAAAGGCGATAGACTCATGGCCATAGCAACCGTCATCGGCGGAGCAGGCCGAATGGGTGCTTGGTTAGCGAGTTTTCTTAAGAAAAGCGGTTACCGAATTATAATCTGCGATAAGAACAAAAGCGTCGCGAAGAATCTTGCCCGAAAGCAAGGGTTCCAGTTCCTCGAGGATCCGAGGCTTGCGGTTCGACCAGCACAGCTGGTGCTTCTGGCCACACCTACCCATGTAACTAAGAGTCTTTTGGAAGAAATCGAACCACATCTCTCCCGCAGATGCCTTCTTGTCGAAATTTCTTCAATCAAGGAGCCCGTCAAAGGAACACTTCAGGATATGAAAGGGCGAGGAATAACTGTGCTCAGTATTCACCCAATGTTTGGGCCGGGCATCAGGAACTTCACCGGGAAAACAATTGTAACGACCTTGCTCCCACGCGGCAACATGGCTGCGAGCAAATTTCTTTCCCTATTCCGAAAAAAGGGCGCGAGGATCATCCGAAGCGATTTTGTCCAGCACGACAGACTCGCCTCAATCACATTGGCCCTACCGCACTTCATGAATATCGCATTGGTCAACACCCTGAAATCCTACGGCGTCGGGCCGAAGCAGATACAGGCTATGGCCGGTACAACCTTCAAACTCCAGTTACTGATCGCCGAGGTACTTTACCAAGAAAGCTTCAACAATGAGGCCTCCATTTTGATGGACAGCAAGCATTCTTTGAATGCGCTCAAGACGTTGGTAAAGTACAGCCACAGAACCCTTTCAATGCTTAGCAGAGGGGAGCAAGGCAGATTGGTTGAAGATCTAAAGAAAGGGCGACGCTATCTTCAAAGAGACGCTATGTTCCCTGGCGTGCACGGGCGTTTCAATGCGGCTGTTGAAGCTTCGAGCCCTGATTGACTTCATCCACGCGATTCTGGCTGAGAACGCGTGGAATAGCGCCGGCCCGAAGGCAATGATCGACCAAAACGATTGCCATCGCCGCCTCAACAACTGGGACCGCCTTGGGCACTATGCAAGGGTCATGCCGGCCGGCAATCTGCACCGTAGTATCTTGCATCTCTTTCAGGTTGACTGTTTTCTGCTCCTTGGGTATCGATGAAGGCGGCTTGAATGCAACCCGCACCACAATTGGCATACCATTCGATAATCCGCCAAGTATCCCACCTGCATTATTCGTCAGTGTCTCGACCTTGCCTTCACGTACCGTATACGAATCGTTATTCTCGGACCCCTTGACAGCAGAGGCCTGAAATCCTAAACCCACCTCGAAGCCCTTAACGGCCGGAATGCTGAAAGCAATCTTCGCAACGTCTGCGTCAAGGCTGTCGAAGAAAGGCTCACCGATCCCCGGCGGCACTCTTTCGGCAATGCATTCTACGATTCCGCCAAGGCTGTCTCCCTCGTTCCGCGTTTTCAGGATCGCCTCTTTCATTTTCTCGGCGGTTTCTGGGTCTGCACATCGTACCGCGTTGGAGTAAGCGTTTCGTTTTATGGTTTCATGTGATAATTGGCGTTCCAGTTTGATGTTGTGAATTTGGACGGTGTGCGCAAAGACCTCGATACCGATCGTACGCAACAATTTCTTTGCGACCGCCCCCGCCATGGTGATTGGGACGGTCATTCTGCCGCTGGCGCGGCCGCCGCCTCGAAGATCATTGAAGCCTCCGTACTTGATTCGGGTAGGATAGTCTGCGTGTCCCGGCCTAGCGACGAACTTCAACTTGTCATAATCTTGTGACCTAACATCCTTGTTCAAGGTCAGCATGGCGACAGGGGCGCCCGTAGTGTAACCTTCGAAGACCCCTGATAGGAATTGCACTTCGTCCTTTTCGCGCCGGGCTGAGGTCACGCTAGGGTCAGGCGGCATCCTTCGCTCGAGTTCGACCTGAATATCCTCTGGACTCAGCTGAAGCCCGGCCGGGCACCCATCGATGACAACCGCGACGCCTGGCCCGTGGCTCTCGCCGAATACGGTGACGCAGAACTGCTTTCCGAATGAACTATCCGCCAACTACTTCAACTCCAAGTGATCGCAGATCGTGGAAGAAGTTTGGATACGATTTGCTCACGCATTCAGCACCTTTGATGACAACTTGGTCCTTTGCCCCTAGGGCTGCAACGCTAAGTGCCATTGCAATCCTATGATCTCCATGCGAGTGGACAATGCCTGCCTTTAGAGAACACGGCCCAGAGGCAATTAGGCCGTCCTCGGTCTCTTCAATGTCAGCGCCAAGTGACCTTAACTCTGATGTGACTGCGTCTAATCTGTCTGATTCTTTGTAGCGCAACCTCCCCGCTCCGCTGATCCGCGTTTCCCCATCCGCATAGCATCCCAAGACAGCTATAACAGGGCCTAGGTCCGGGCAGTCACGGAGATCGACATCAATTCCCGTTAGTCGGCCGCCCTCCACCAAAACTCCTTCGGTCACATAACGTGTTCCAACCCCCATCTTGGACAAGATTTCAACCACGACTGAATCAGGCTCGGAATTCTCTTGCGGAAGACCACGAATTAGCAAATTGGAACCAGTAATGGCAGCTGCGGACATAGTGAACGCAGCAGAGGAATAATCGCCGGGAACATGATGAACGGCTGGTCTGTACCTTTGTCCTGAAGTTATTTCGAATAGTGACGTATCATCATTCGACTTGACCTCAATGCCATGACGTTTCATGCACTCAATAGTCAGCGAGACGTAACTGCGCGATTCTAACGGCGAGGTTAACTGCACCTGTAGCCCTTCTCCCATCATCGGTGCTGCGAGAATTAGGCCTGAGATGAATTGGGAGCTTACGTCCCCGCGAATGCGGACTCTACCGCCTTTGGGTGGGCCCCCCTCCACACGAACTGCGTCCCAATCCGCAAACACTTTCACACCAAGTTGGTTCATCGCCTCAGCGAGCGGTTCGACGGGTCTTCGCATCAAGCTCTCTCTACCTGAGAGCCTAATTCGGGCTCCCGTCAGAGATGCGATTGGGATCGTGAAACGCAAGGTAACCCCGGACTCGCCGCAATCAATCTCGTTCGCCCTCGCCCTTGGACTTCCATTACTCTGGACAGTCCAAGCTCTTTCCTCACGCTCCACGCTTGCACCCAAAGATGAAATAGCACTGGCCGTTGCCTCGGTGTCCGCGCATGGAAGCGGGTTTTCTATTTTGGTAACACCCCGGGACAAGAGTCCAGCGAAAAGCCCGCGATGTGTGTGGGCTTTGGAAGGTGGCGCTGTTATCTCTCCTTCAAGAACACGCTTTGGGGTAATGGTTACGTTCAACTTGCCACCTTCAGCAACTTTGCTTTCTCGAAGTTGAATGATGTTTCAATAATTCTGCCTTGAAGCGAGTCCCAGGCCGAAAGAACATTTTCTACGTCGGTTTTTGGGACGATTGCGGCCACTGCGGGCCCTTTTCCAGTCAAACCCGCAGCGATAGCCCCCCCGGTGAGAGCCTCCCTGATCGGCTTGACATCATAACCGAACGCTTTGCAGTAGATCAGGCCGTTCAAAGTTAGGGAATTCCAATAGTTGCCCCTTAGTGCCTCTCGGTGAGCAACTTGAACAAATGACTTGACCTTTCTTAGCGATGCCTGGTCTACATCGCTGGTGTACTTTTTCTGGTTTGGCACGTGGATAAGAACACGAAGGTGGCCCTTGGGCTTGAAACGTTTGAGAATTCGTCGGTGCGTGTTGTCCGTTATCACAAGCCCGCCGAAGTAGCAGGCGCAGGCATCGTCATAAGCGCCGGTCAGCGTTACTCCTGCTTGGAGGCTGGCCTCAACGCCTAGCTTCACAGTCTGGATATCGCTTGCTTTCCTACCGAGCACTTTCAGGCTGGCGAGTGCAACGGCGTTGCTGGCCGCGCTGCTGCTCTTGAGGCCGACTGCCACCGGAATGTTGGAATAGGTTTCGACGAGCGCTCCGAAGTGTTTGTCCGCATTGAGCTTTCGGAAGGCGTGGTGAGCGGCTGTTTCGATTAAGTTTGTGTCTTCGTCTGGGTCACTTAAATTACGCCCTCTGAATTGGCCCGGTTGATTTGTTAGAGTCACCTTTGCTCTAGTCCAAAGCTTTACGCCGAGGGCTGCGCCTTTGCCCGTGGCCATGGCATTCACTATGGTAACGGCTCCATGGCTTATTGCCTCAGCTACTTTCGGCATGCTCCATCGCCAGCATCTTCTGAGCTATCGCATGACGCATCTCGAGCATCGGTGCCTTTCTCCCTGTCCACAATTCGAACGAGCAGGCGCCTTGATTGACCAACATGTCCAAGCCGGTGATGCTCTTTGCCCCCGCCAAGCCAGCTACTTCGAGAAATCTAGTTTGAAGCGGCTTGTAGACTAAGTCGAAGACCCACTGATCTGGACGCAACCATTTTACCTCGACAGGGGGATTGGCCATTCCATCCATTCCCATTGACGACGCGTTCACAACAATGTCCCCCTGTTCAACGAAAACCCTGAGCAGCTTGCTCGAAAGAGAGGCATATGCAACGTCGATGTGGAATTTCCCGCGTACCCGACGTGCCAACTCCTTTGCTTTCGCGATTGTTCTGTTCACGATTCGGACCGAGTTACCATGCTGAGCCAGCGTGTAAGCGATGGCTCGGCTTGCGCCTCCAGCCCCAAATATGAGAATTGATTTTCCATCTGGCGAGGCGCCAGCCTCTTCTAGTGCCTTAAGGGCTCCGGCCCCATCTGTGTTGTAACCGCAGAGTTTCCCGTCTTCGTTGGTGACGGTGTTTACCGAACCGATAGCGGCGGCTGAGGTTTCGATCTTGTCGAGATAGCGCAGAACACTCACCTTGTGAGGGGCTGTGACGTTGAACCCTTTCACCTCCAGAGCTCGCAAGCCTTGGATGGCATCCCTCAGACTCTGCCGTTTCACATGAAGGGGCACGTATACGGCGTCTATCCCCGTTGATCGAAAGGCGGCGTTTTGAATTGCTGGGCTCATGGAATGGTCGACGGGGTCTCCGATCAGACCGTACACCACCGTCTTTCCAGAAATCGTTCGGTTATTGAACTCCAAGTATTTGCCACACACTTCGAAGATTGTCGATGGTCAGCTGGCCGTCGGCCGTCTTGGAGGCCTCGGCGAGCGAGGCGAAGGTGAATTCCGCGCCGAACAAGGGCGAGAGGATTCTTGATGGAATGCCATGACGCCCCATGGCAAATGATACTAGCCTAGTTTCCGCCGATTTCTCTTCGAGAAAGTGCAGTATGCTCAGGTTGTCGTGCGGGTGAAGCGCGGTCGTAACGACCTTGCAGACGTCGCTCCCGGCCTTGATTTGCGAATCCAAGACTTTCTTCAATTGATCTGGTAACGGCGTTTTCGAGTTGTCGTGGAACGAAACTATCACTTCCGCACCAAGCGACTTAATCTGATGGACAGCAGCCTTAGCGAGAGGAGAAGCAAGGTCTACGTCAACGAATTCAAAGCCTGCAGAGGCTGCTCCTAGGAGGAGCTTTACCGTCGTGGCAGCATTTCGATTCGATTTGTCGGTAGCTATAGCCGGGAAGGTTTTCTTCCGTGCAATATCCTCCAGCGCTCCAGAGTTGCTTAGGTTGTCGAGCCGAAACTCTACTAGGTCCGGTTTCTTTTGGGATATCAGCCCCAGTAGTTGGTCGATGTTCTCATTTCCATCTACCATGATTGAGAGGCATATCTTGGAGGTCAGCGTTCTATCACCATTTCATCGGCTACCAATGTCCCAAAATGCCGTCCGCCTTCCTCGACCCTGACCAAGACCTCGTCGCCCGATTTGAGTTCCGAGACCGACTTCGAAGCCCCGCCGGAGACTAGGCGTACTGTCTCCGCGTTCTGCACTATTAGCGAGAATGATCG
>JAHFFU010000012.1 GCA_023247835.1 Candidatus Bathyarchaeota archaeon | reverse complement strand
AGGTCGACTCCGGGGAAGATTGTGCCACTCTCGAAAGGAAGGTATGGACCAACGGTGGGCGTCAATAGACTTTTGAACTTACTCGAAGACTTCTCTGTACCGGGAACATTTTTTGTGCCGGGGTGGGTTGCGGAGAATTACAGGGAAATAGTGAGGGAAATTCAGGGCAGAAAGTTCGAGATCGCGGGGCATGGTTACTTGCATGAGAAAGTGTCCGATTTGACCCTTGAAGAGGAGAAGCTTGTTCTCCGGAAATGCGTCGAGGGAATTAGGCAAGCGATTGGAACGAACCCAATTGGCTATCGTGCACCATGGTTCGATTTCGGAAAACATAGTCTCGAACTACTGACTGAGTTCGGTTTCGAATACGACAGCAGCCTCATGAATCAGGATCTGCCATATTTCATCAAGGTCGACGGCGTCAGTAAGCTGTTGGTTGAGTTGCCGGTAGACTGGTGTCTCGACGACTATCCGGCGTTCGAGGTTGACAGGAAGTCGCCGAGACAGGTGCGTGAAATATGGCAAGCAGAATTCAACGCGCTATATTCAGACTGCTCATTGTTCAATCTGACGATGCATCCTGAATGCATCGGAAGACCCGCACGCATCCAAATGCTAAGAGATTTCGTTCGTTATATGAAGTCGAAACCAAAAGTTTGGTTCACGTCTGCGATTGAATTAGCTGAATGGTGGCGTAACGGACACGGAAACGAACCTGCGATCGAATTCCATTTTCACTGAACCACGAGGAGTCTAGACGCGCAGATGTCTGCCCCTTTAGGGTGCGATGAGAGGAAACTAGTCGACGCCATCACTGAACACGAAACGGTCGAGTACTGTAAGAAACTTATCAGGATTCCCAGCATCTTCGGATCAGAGCATCGAATATCGGAGGCAGTAGCTCGCGACCTCGAGAGTTACGGGTTTAAGGTGACTTCAGTTCCTGTCGTTGGCTGTGGACCTTCGGTTGTAGGGGTCACCACGACGGGTTCGGAGCAGAAACCTCTTCTGGTTTTCAATGGGCATATGGACACTGTTCAAGTGTGCGAGGGATGGACGCGAGATCCTTTCGATCCTGTTGTTGAGGGCGAAAGGTTGTATGGACTTGGGAGCGTGGACATGAAGGGAGGCCTGGCAGCCATATTAGTGGCGGCGAAAGCCTTGACCTCCACTGGAGTACATCTCAAACATGTCTTTGCTGTTCACGCTGTCAGCGATGAAGAATGCTGGTCGAGAGGAACCACGACCTTAATCGACCAAGGTTTCTATGATGGAGCTAAATGTTGCATAGTTGGGGAGCCCAGTAATCTTACACGCTTGCGCAACGCGCGTCGAAGTCAATGTTTAGTGGACATCTCCGTTACTGGTAGGTCAACTCACGCGGCTCAACCGGAGAATGGGATCAACGCAATATCTGAAGCGGCGAATGTGATAGCCGCACTCTCTCATTTTCCCGAAAAGACGCATCCGAGGATCCTTGATTTCAAACTCGCACCGCTCAGAACCTCATCTTGCATCCTGAAGATTGAGGGAGGATCTGACGCTTTGAGTGTACCGGATAAATGCATCATCCGATTGGACAGACATGTACTCCCTGGCACGACGATCAAGCAGGGATTTGAAGAAGTCAAATCTTTCCTTCAACAGAATCTTGAGAAGGACACATTTGATCGGGTGAAAGTTGAATTTACTCAGCGACCAGCGCCCGCGTATGAAGCATACGAGACCGACCCTGAATCTGAGCTCGTGAAGACAATTTTGAATGTTGCAGGACAATTCGGCTATAATCCACCTTTAATCGCCGGTACATCTGTTGCAGATGACTGTTTGATAGCGACGCGCTGCAAAATCCCAGTAGTCTCCTACGGACCGAGCGCGGATATTAGCACGCATGCAAGCGGACGAGCTCACGAGAGCGACGAATACGTCTATTGGAAGCAAGTGGTTGACGCTGCGAAAATCTACGCCGTAGTAGCTTATAGAATCCTGAACCGAAGCACGGATTGATTGGCCCACTATCGTTGTCTTCGTCGGAGCGTACCCCTCCACGATACGCGGTGTGACTGGCTGCTACAAGGAATCAAAGGTATTCAATAAGATATTATTAAGGAAATTATTACGGAAATTGAGTAGAGGACGCAGGGTGGCACTATGGCGAGTGACAGGATTCTGGAAAATGAGACAGAGAAGTATCACGCTTGCACTAGGAAATCAAAAAGTCTCTTTGAACAAGCAAAGAAATCGATTACATTACATTGTGGTGCCACAAGTACGAAGCAAGCAATCACCCAGCGCCAATCAGTCGGACCAAGAAAGGATTGTTGAGTAGCGAATTACGTGTAACTCATATTCGCGAGGAGACTGACCGTTATCACTACTGCTAGAATAATGACGGGCTTTGCGAGGTTGGGGATTCTATATTTGGGATCGGTTGCATTTCGTGCAGAAAGTCTGACCAGTCTCGATTTTTGCTCCGCAGAATCTGCATTTAGCAGCAACAGATTCCTGCGACCTTCTTCCACCAGTCTTAATTCCGAAAGTCACCATTAGTATGCCAATCAAGAGCAACTCATAGCTGAGGTACTGTACCAGCGGGTTGAGGACGGACACGTCCTGAACGGAATTAAGATTGAACACGATGACACGCCCATCTCGATCCTGATTATCGAAGACGAAGAAGTAAGTTCCGCTCACGCTAGGGATGAAGGTGAAATTGTAGGAAATAGCCAACGGTTTTGCAAGTAGAATGTTCGCGGGGTGTCCTGCGCTCCACTCTGAAAAGTTTCCTTCGTCCATTACGTAGAAACCTATCTCGCGTGCGTCTTCTATTTGTACCGTTCCCACGACTGGTACTCCTTCTCTTAAGTCTGCGGAAAAGTATGTGTAGTTTGAGGGCGGTATGGATACTAATGTTGGCGTGATGATCGCACTTTCTGCTCGTGTGTGTGACGCCAGACCTGCGAGATTGGCTATTGGAATGAGAGATTGGGCGCCCTGGTTTATGATAAACGCTCCTGCAAGGATCAGGAGTAGACCGATTGTGAGAGTGGTCTTTCGCATATACTACGCCTAATGTCAATCGATCTTGATCTGTGTGGCACGACTCTCTAATGGAATCTATCCGGTCCCAATTCTGAGCAACGAGTGCATGACCCTCCTTTGATGATTCGGGTTGGACCGCCCATCGACGTACATTCCGCCCAAGACCCCCAGATTAGCTCGTACCGTTTAACGCGAGGATTTCTTCGAGCTTGTGTCTTGTCGAGTCGGCGATTGCCTTTATCCCTCGCAACATCGCATCATCATGCTTCTCGATAAATGGCCCGAACTTTTTTCCCACGGTAAAGATTGATTGATGACTAAGGCCATAATAGTGGAACCTCTTCATGTAAATCTCGAGATTTCTATGGACGAGGTGTTTGACTTGAGTGCCGAGGGCCCCGCTCGTAAGCGTCCTTCTCCTTAGACACAACATGCATGAAGGTCAATCGTATTAACCCATTTTCTCGTTGTCGCTGGCCTAAAATGCCTTGGTTCTTCCATCAAACTTCTTATCTCGAAAGACGGGTTTTGCGATCCTGGGAGCCGGTGTTCACTCGATGACGAATCTCTTCGATTTGCGTGGCAAGATTGCTTGGGTAACTGGGGCCAGCCTTGGAGGATTAGGCTACCATCATGCCTTAACCCTGGCTGAGGAAGGAGTTCACCTGGCCGTAAGCGACCTGCCGTCAAGAGCCATCGAACTAGACGAAACCGAAAGGAAGTTGAAGAAGAAGAATGTGAAAGTTCTCAACTTACACACTGATGTTAGTAAGGAAGATGATGTGAGAAACGCTGTCATAGAAATAGAAAGAGGCCTTGGAGAGATAGATATCCTGATAAACAATGCCGGGGTCTCAGTTGACGCTCCGGCTTTAGAGATGCGGTTAGAAGACTGGAATCATGTGCTCGATGTGAACTTGACTGGTGTTTGGTTGTGTGCTAGGGCGGTTTGCGAATCGATGGTCAGAAAGGGAATCAAAGGGAAGATAATCAATATCGCGTCAATCTACGGCCTTCGAGCTGACTTGGAGCCGTCGGCCCCCTACTACGCGACTAAGGCTGCGGTCATCAACCTCACTCGAGCTCTGGCAGTGGAGTGGGCGCCACACGGAGTAAACGTGAACGCCATTGCGCCCGGATACTTCCCGTCCCGTATGACAAAGGTAGTAGAGGAAAATCCTCAGATCAAACGAAGGTTCTTGTCAAGGATTCCTCTCAGACGAGCGGGCGATCCGGCAAAGGACCTTGCAGGCGCCCTAATTTTTCTGGCATCCAGCTCAGCTGACTACATTACGGGCCAGACTGTTTTTGTTGACGGTGGATGGACAGCGATTTCGTAGCCACGAATGTTTTTGCGTCATCCTTAGCAGAGCCGCGGTCCTCCTCGCTTAAAAGATCAAGAGGCTATAGGTCCTTAATGCCTAATGCTTGATCCACCATGGGATTTGGAATTGCGTCGCCACGTATGGTTCGGGGGTGATTATTTTGTGTGTTTGGTTTTGTATTTGGAGGTGCTGATGTGAAAGCCCTAGGGAGGGGTCGATCTCTACGTCCGGGTAGGGGTTGATCCAGTGTTGATCGTTAAAATGATAGGTTCCGCAGGCGCCGCGGAAGGTAATCCTGCTTAAGACGTCGGCGACGGTTTTCTTATCGGTGGTTCCTGCAATTGCGGTTGCGTTCGCCCAGAGCCATGTCATGTCATACATGATTGCCCCTTGGTCGCCTGGTTCGGCGTTGTATGCTGCCTTGTACTTGTCATACCAAGTTTTCGTTATCGGGTCCGTGTAAGGTGCGCCAAGTCTTGTTAATGGCCCGATCATTGTAGACCATATTATGCCGTTTGCTTTGTCGCCCACTAGGCTGATGAACGTGGGGTCCGCGGGAGCATATTGGCCATACATCAAGCTGGGCGTCGGGTTCTGCATGAACTGCTTCACGAAGTTCGCGTAGTCGCTGGCGATCCAATCTGTGTTAAAGACAACGTCTGGTGGCGTACTCCTTATCCTATCTAAGACCGCGCCGTATTCAACGGTTCCAAATGTCACAGTCTGATCTAAGGTTATAGACCATCCCCTTTTCTTCATTTCATCGATAAACTGACTTGCTATTCTCTGTCCGTACGAGTCTTCGCCTCGTATGACTGCCGCCGTCTTCGTCGTTGGCTTCCAAGCACCTGAATTGATTATCTTGTCAAGCACGACCGCGAAACCAGCCCCGTAGTAAACCTCTGTGGCGACAGCTTGCCATCCCAAGTAGGCTTTGTCGGGATTGCTGACGATCCAGTCTGCGAAATCCTTGACCGTGTCCACATGCATGAACGGGATTCCGTACTTAGCGAATTCATCATAGGTAGGTCCGTATGTAGCAGTGTAACCGTAAATCACAAAATCCACATTATACTTGGTTGCTAGTGTATCAACGCTCGCTATCATCTTTTCGGCTGACATGTCGTTTGTGTCCAGTTCGACCCAACTCACCTGCCTACCAAGAATTCCACCGTGAGAGTTTATCTCATTGATGGCCAGTTTGGTTCCGCGATGCATTTCTTGCCCATCGGACGCTGCGCCCCCAGTGAGAGGATTAACAGAGCCAAGGATGATCGGCTCACTCGTTGTGGTGGTTGTCTCGGGGCCCTTGGGTATTTGCGATCCGGACTGATACCCGCCTAGGTAGCCCAGCCCGCCGACAACCACTGCGCTACCCACAACTGTTGTTAGAAACTTTCTTCTCGAAACAGATTTATCGGACAATCCTTTCGTTCGACCAAACGAATCTTGCCCAAACCTTACATTTAAGACTTGTGAGAGATCATTTAGTTAACGAACGGAAAGTTTGCATCACTGGGAGTACAGAGTTTGGCGTTCAATTGGGTGCTTAACACAACAATCTCCGGCGTTGTCCTAGGCGGACTCTATGCGCTGATGTCGACCGGCTTAACGGTTGTCTGGGGAACTGTGGGAATCCTAAATTTCGCACAGGGTGCATTCATAACAGGGAGCGCTTACATAGCTTGGCTTTTACTTACCTCATGGGGGTTTGGTTACGTTGTCGCATTTCCGGTTGCTCTCATTTTTGCTTTTGTGCAGGGAATCCTTTGCGAACTTCTTGTCTTCCGACCGCTTAGGGACAAACCGAACAGTGACTATAACAGCATGTACGCTAGTGCCGGCCTTGGCATAGCTTTGGAAACTCTAGTGCTTCTTGTGTTTGGGCCGAGAAGACAGAATATGCCAGCCCTTCTATCCGGCGAGATTCGTTTCTATGGATCTGTTCTCACATATCAGAACCTCCTGGTGATACTGGTATCGTCCTTGACACTGGTGTTGTTCTGGATCTTTCTGAAGAAGAATCGCTACGGAATTGCGATGCGGGCAGTCGCGCAGGATATGGAAGCGTCTAAAATGGTTGGAATAGATCTCGAGAGAATTTATCTTCTGACACTTGGATTAGGTTCTTTGATGGCTGGAGTAGGCGGGGTGCTTCTAGGACCCATATATTATTTATGGCCGGCTGTCGGGGATATCCCGCTCTTGAAGGGTTTCATCATAATTGTTTTCGGCGGGCTTGGAAGCATGCGCGGCACGATTCTTGCCGCTTTCATTCTGGGGCTAGTGGAAGCTTTCGCGGGCTATATATTCGGCCTGGGCTGGGCCTTACCAGCGATGTTCGTCTTCATGATGCTGATTCTCATCGTCAAGCCCAGTGGACTTATGGGCAGGGCCTTGTGAGAATTGTTTCGTGCTCGGTATCAATCCCCTTTAGCTCTCATTGCATTGTTGTCGATTGTGATCATCTTTCCGTTTTTCGGCGATCCCTTCGACCGCACGATCATGATCACGTTCTTCATGTGGGCCGTCATTGCTGTAAGCTGGAATCTATTGCTGGGTTTTGGTGGAATACCTGCCTTCGGTAACCTAGCCTTTTTCGGACTGAGCGGCTACACCTCGGCCTACCTGGCCATTCACGGATATCCTTGGTGGTTGGCGATGTCGGCTGGGACGATGTTCAGTGTAGGTCTAGGCCTGGTGATGGGTGCCCCTACGTTGAGACTGAGGGGCATTTACGTTGCGCTCTTCACTTTCGCTTCTGAGGAGCTTCTAAGAAACGTCGTTCTCTTGGGGGACATGATTCCGTGGACAGGGGGCTCGCTTGGTTTGCAGGGTGTCCCGCATTTCCCCGTGAATCCTGCTTGGCTTGATTTCTTCAATTACTATTCCGCCCTTGGTGTATTACTGGTAACCTATGTCTTGCTGTACATGCTGCTTCGCTCTCGCGTTGGCCTTGCCCTGATTTCGGTTAGGGAGTCTGAGGTGTACGCAGAGAGCTTGGGGGTCAACGTGTACCGTCACAAACTGTTGGCCTTTGTAGTTTCTGCGTTCTTCACTGGGATAATCGGGAGTTTCTATGCGTTCTATACTGGTGCTTTCACAGCTACAGGTCTCTCCTTTACACTTCTGCTGCAGATTCTGGTCATGATACTCGTCGGAGGCCTTGGCAGCCAATTCGGCCCCATTTTGGGCGCTTTCGTAGTCACATTTGCGTCAGAGTATTTGCGTGCGACTTTGCTTGGGGAGGTTGCTCTGTTCAGGTTGGTGGCGATCGGTCTGTTGATTCCGGTCGTTTTGATATTTTTCCCCTCCGGTTTGACCAGTTTCATCAATCAGTTCATGAACACGCGGAATGCAAAGAGAAGCCGCTGGCTCAACTAGAGGAGCCAGTCTTTGACCAGGTCCGAAAGCTCTCCACGAAATTTCTCTATAGGACCGGAAGCCGCCGTCTCTCCCATTTTGAGTACGTAAACAAAATCAGAAATCTGCAGCACGCTTTTCACGTTCTGGTCGACCAATAGCATTCCGATTCCAAATTTGCGAAGCTCGGTTAGTTTATCGTAAACTTCCTTGGCGACTTTCGGTGCTAATCCTGCCGTTGGTTCGTCCACGAGCAGTGCCTTCGGTGAAATCATGAGGGCTCGTGCAAACTCGAGCATGCGTTGCTCTCCGCCACTCAGCTTACCAGCTGGTTGGTCGCCCCTCTTTTCGAATAGAGGAAACCGCTTGTAAATCTCTAAAATTGCTCTCTCAACCATTTTCTTATCTTTGAATAGACACCAAGCGCCAAGCTTCATGTTCTCCTCAACGGAGAGATAAGGGAAGACTGTGTGCCGTTGAGGAATGAACCCCAGGCCTTTTTTCGGTAGCAGATGCGACGCTGTGTGAGTAATATCTTCTCCATCGAACATGACTCTTCCTGCCTTCGGCCTGAGGAATCCATAGATCGTCTTCAGGAGAGTCGATTTTCCAGCGCCATTAGGTCCTATTATTGCAGTGATCTTTCCTTTCTCCGCTTGTACAGTGACATTTCTCAGTATCTCGATATCACCATGATATGCGGCCACAATGTTCTCAGCCTGAACAGACATGCTCAGTCACCAAGGTATGCCTCTACTACACGGGCACTGTTTCGGATCTGTACTGGTGGCCCAGTCGCGATGATCTCTCCTGCGTTCATAACGACCACTTCTTTGCACACGTACATGACTGTGCCGATGTCGTGGCTGACAATTACGAACGTTTTCCCCATCTCTTCATGCATTATCTTGATCTTATCGAGAATCTTTTTCTTGAGAACCGGATGAATTCCGAAGAACGGTTCATCCAGAAGAAGTAACTCGGGATCCAGCATCGAAATCGTCGCAAGGTCGAGGAGCTTCTGTTGACCGCCCGAAAGGTTCTTCGCCATCTCCTCTCTCATTTGGGTTAGCTCGAAGAACTCAAGCAATTCCTGAGCTCTTTCTCGAGGCAGTGGATTCCTTTTGACCTGCCACGTGGATGGCACAAGCATGCTCTGCATCACGCTGAGATTCTTGAAAAGCTCGGTCAGCTGGAAGGTGCGTCCAATTCCTTTTCGTACTATCTCGTGGACTGGGAGGCCGTCGATTCGTTCTCCCTTGTAGTATATCGAGCCTGAATCGGGCTTCAAGATTCCAGTGATAGTATTAATGACCGTGGTCTTGCCGGCACCGTTTGGGCCGATGAGTCCCAGAATTGTTCCTTTTTCGACTTGCAACGAGACGTTGTTGACAGCTATTACGCCGCCGAATCGCTTTGTGAGATTTGATATTTGTAGCACTAGTGGTCCTCGAAGGGAACGTCCGAGTGGAGTTGAAACCTTCACTTCTAGAATGTCGTTCTACAGGCTTATTAGTTTGATTTGTTCACAATCGAACTTCCATGATCGGAATCGGCTGTTGTTTACCTCAAGTCACAGCGGACTTCGATGTGATTAAGAGGGTCGCGCTAGAATGCGAGAAGCTTGGTTTCGACTCAGTTTGGATGTTCGACCATTTCTACCCGTATGACGGCCCACCAGACGGGCCATGCTTCGAGATCTGGACGACACTTTCAGCGTTGGCTGGCCTCACTTCAAGGATCCGTCTCGGAGCCTTGGTCCTCTGTAATTCCTTCCGTTATCCGTCCATCGTAGCAAAAATGACTTCGATCCTGGACAATATCAGTCATGGCCGAACGGAGGTGGGTGTGGGCGCCGGATGGCTCAAGACGGAGTTCGACGCTTATGGCATACCGTTCTTTGATGCGACAACTAGAATTGACGGCCTTCGTGACGGAATACAAATCGTAAAGAAGATGTGGACTGAACAGAAAACAACATACAAAGGAAAATACTACTCCGTTGAGTCAGCATACAATTTTCCCAAGCCACTCCAGAAACCTCACCCGCCGCTCTGGGTGGGGGGAACGCTGTCCGCGGTTATGAAAGTTGCAGCGGAATTCGCAGACGGCTGGAACATAGGCTTCTACCAATCTAATACGCCTGCAGGGTTCAGAAGAAAGGTAAAGGCTCTTGACAGATACTGCCGAGAGCTGGGGCGAGACCCGAAAGAGCTGCGAAAGTCTTGGCACGGTGAGATAATAATCGGCGAAACGCAAGCTGAAGTTGGCAGGAAAGTGGCTGGACTGAAACCGAGTAACGTGAGTATTGATGAGTATCGGGTTGCCCGAATCTTAGGAACTCCCGATGAATGTTTAGAGCAAATACGAAGCTACGCCGTAGATGGCGCATCATACTTTATGTTCAAGTTCGCTGAGGTCGAAAGACTTGAGTCACTACGGCTCTTCGCGAAGAAGATTCTACCTCGACTGCGATAGAAAGTATCTCCTCAGAATTTGTGAAGGTTTCTAAGCAACGGCGAGTCTGAGGCGGTTGAAGACGTCAGTGAAGGTCCCACCGATGTCTACACCAACTCTAAGCGTTGCCAAAACCACACCTCCACCCCGAACGCGAATCTTTCAGGATTCGTCCATCTAATGCTACGTTCCAGACTTTATTATATTATCCAACACAGCCGTCGAGCAACCCTTGCCCACTGACTCTGTATTTCTGTAATTTCTGTTGCCGATTCTCTCTCGTTCAGGCTCGTTTTTGTTGGGAGTCATCCAAGATTACTTTAGCCGCGTTATAGCCTGGCGCGCCCGTAACTCCGCCCCCGGGATGAGTGGATGCGCTGCAGAGGTACAGATTCTTGATCGGGGTTCTGTAATTGGACCACCCGGGTATCGGGCGCAGGGAAAGTACCTGGTCCGGAGTGACATCGATATGGTAGGTATTCCCTTCAGGGTGGCCTTGAAGTACGGAGACCAGCGCAGGCGTGCTCCCTGCTGGATCAACCTCATATCGAAGGTGGCAGTCATCCTCGTGTTTCCCTCATCGAATTCGCGAAGGTCGCGTCACAGTCGAAGTGTAACTAAAAGCTATGCATGCTGGTTTCGGTCTTCCTGAGAAAGAACGGCCTAATCAATGC